>NZ_JBSQBM010000036.1:0-34075 GCF_059417685.1 Paenibacillus sp. LT-B23
AGCTTGATACCAACCAATTCGCTTACTCGTATCCCTGTTCCTATCAGTAATTCAATCATACAGATATGCATCCGATTGCCCATACGGTGAATTTCATTCCGTAGCTTCCACAAATCCTTTTCCTCAAGACCCTTATACTGCCGAACGACCTTGTTCCTGACTGCTTCGATATGTATTTCTTCCTTAATATAGCCTTGTTGATGCATCCACTTTGCAAACACGTTGATACTGGCGATCTTACGGTTGATGGTCAGTATTGCTTGGTTGGTGCTTTGCAGATATTTCTTGTATTCTACCCCATCCAATTCAATCCACTGATCCAATCCATATTCCGTCTTGCCCCGATACCACGCTATGAACTGTAACACGTCCCGAATATAGCAGGAAACCGTGTTCTCGCTCCGATCCTTGCTCCGTAAATGTGCTTCAAACCCTTGAATATACTCCATATTCGCCTCCACCCTTCGCTTTGTGTGTCACATCATACCGTTGATGTGGGGCAAAGTCCACCGTTTGCATAACCTATCTTATGCACTGATTCTGGCTACTTTTGAGGCTAATTCAGGGCTGAAACTGGCGTTTATCTATACAAATATTGACGACATAACGTTATGGCTGTGAATCATCTGGCTCCATATATCCTTCCTCAATCTCGACCGATTCCTCAATAGCTTCATAGTCGGCATCCACCACATCCGCTTCGATCATATCCAGAAATAGCTGCTTGCGTTCCTGTTCCAGTGCTTTCGTATTCACCACCAGCTCACGGCGATCATTCCACTCGTTGGGTGCGCGGTTTTTCAAATAGAAGATCATCGCTGTCGGATTGGGAGGCTGATATCGTTTCACTTTCTCAATGCGCGTCTTCTTTTTTCCATTTTTGTCCTCTTCGATAATCGTTTTAATTTCTTCATATTCATACCCTGTAGCTGCTTTTAAAAGTGAATTTTCCACGTGTGAAATAGGGACAGATCTGCTCCATTTGACTAGTTCAGCCAGCATCGGATGTTTATCTATGTACTCGTACCAAGTCGTTTTACCTATGTCGAGTTTCCTGATAATGTCTTCCGCGTTCATGCCTTCTTCGAACCACTGTTGAATCTCCGCTAATCGAGGATATACATGGGTTTCCCATTTGGTTGGACGTTCCAATGCTTCAGCAAATTTCGGATGTTTCCTGCGATAATCGCCTAATGTCCAAATATGAATATTCAATCGCTTAGCTATCTCTTCATCTGTGGCTCCTTCACGTACCCAAATGGGAATATCCCTAAGTCTTGGCACAACAAATTGATCATACTTGGTTAATATTTTAGGTTTGTTCCTTTTGGGATTGTTATTGTTATTACTCATTCTGCTCACCTCCAAAAAAAAGAAGTCCGTGCAAAATTACACAGACCTACTTACAAAATTACCGGAAGAGACCAAGATAATTTCTCTTCACTAAATATTCAAAAGACGTTGTAAAATTCATTAATGTCTTTATTCTTAAACTCTTGGTCTAATCCTGATTTTCTTCGTTAATTTGAAATCCTGAAGAGGACTATCTATACTAATATATAAAGGATGACGAGGGTCACCATCAGCTAAAATTGCTAAACATTTTAACTTGTAATTTCCAAGTAATGAGATTAACTCATTATCTTGATTTCTCTTATGAGTTTTTCCGTTAGACCCCCAAGCCGCTATAATCAAATCTGCTCGTTTCAATGCTTCACCAATGTAGTTCAAATTTTCTGCTCCTATTGCAATTTCCTTCTCTAATTTTTTCAAAACTGAAGGATTCGTTGCTCTATAAGCAAAAAGATTCACTACTTCAAAAGAGCCATATCCCCATTTTTTTGTAAATCTAATACATGCCTCAATAGTTGGATCATCATCTTGGTGATCAGCTGTACTTGGATTAAGCATAATCCACAAGGCACTTGCTTTATCCTCATCCCATTCCCTTCGTAGTAAATATCTATACTGTTCTGTAGAGTCAAGTTCAGCAGTCTTTTTCATATTATCTCCTCCCCGCTATTTATACCTCAATTATAAGCAGGAGGGAGCAAGATTACGATTCTCGAAAAAACTGATTGATGGAGATTAGGAACAACATTTCCTATGAAGACTATAGGGAGATATCATGAAATCTTAATTTTCAAGGCTGAATGATTTCATGATAGTCATATCGCTTGCCCTCCCGAATTAAATACACGCCATTATCGCTACCAACGTGGGCAATATATCGCTTCACAATCACATCTACATATTTGGGATCAAGCTCACTCGTATAGCAAATCCGATCCGTTTCCTCACAAGCAATCAACGTTGAACCTGAACCACCAAATGGGTCAAATACGATATCACCAAGCTTGCTCGAATTTTTAATTGGGTAGCTAATCAATTGAATCGGCTTCATCGTGGGATGATATTCATTCCGGAAGGGGCGATCAAATTGCCATAATGTCGTTTGCTTACGATCACTGTTCCAGTAGTGTCCACTTGTCGGCTTCCAACCGTATAATACAGGTTCATGCTTCCAGTGATAATCTTGTCTACCCATTACCATTGCTTGTTTAGCCCAGATACAGCATTGTGCTAGTTTAAATCCAGCTTCGATAAATGCCTTCCTAAAATTCAAACCTTCACTATCTGCGTGGAATACATAAATGCTTGCTCCATCATCTGCTACTTCAAACATTCGAGTATAGGCATCCAATAGAAAATCATAAAACTGGTCGTTATCCATCTTATCGTTTTCAATTTTCAATGCATCCTTCGTCTTACCCGTATAATCGACGTTATAAGGTGGATCAGTTACAATGAGCTGAGCCTTCTTACCATCCATCAATGTTGTAATATCCTGCTGATTAGTCGAGTCTCCACACATGAGCCTATGCTTTCCAAGTAGCCAAATGTTACCTTTACGAGTGATCGGATGTTCAGGGAAAGCTTCTTTGACATCGAAATCACCTTCCTCATCCACAGATTCTTCATGTAATGTATCCAACAACTTCTCCGCTTCAGACCAATCAAAGCCCGTTAGCTCAATATTATAATCTGCTTCCTTCAACTCATCTAATAATGCAGCCAATGCTTCAAAGTCCCATTCCCCTGTAATTTTGTTAAGCGCTATGTTCAAGGCTTTTTCTTTCGACTTATTCACATCGACTATGACGCAATCAACTTCATCGTATCCAAGTGCCTTCAACACTTTGGCACGTTGGTGACCTCCCACAATAGTGTAATCACTGTTACAAATAATCGGTTCACAATAACCAAATTCCATTACACTATTCCTGATCTTTTCAAACTCTGGATCACCCGCTTTTAAATCCTTCCTTGGATTATATTCGGCATGTACCAGTTGATCGATCTTCAATTTCATCCATTTCATTTATAAAATTTGCTCCTTTATGTCTACAGCTTTCTCATTGTTTCTGGCGTTTTTTATGTATGGTATGGGCATTTCTACGTTTACGAATTCGATTTCCAATCCGGCTCATTCTCCTCTCACTCAGAATTACAGTGAAGAATATGCTAAGCCAAATACAGATTTCTATAGCTAATGCTAGTAACAATATAATCATCCTAATTTCTCCTCTCTAAATGAAAAAGGAACCCTAGACCATAGCCAGAGTTCCCTTGTGTAATATGTACTTTTAAATTTTCAACATTGTGTCACGTGACACATTTTTATATACACAACCACGTTTTGCATTTTTGAGTAAGGACGGCATCCTGCATCTTCATGACGAAGAGCATGCCGCACAGCACGGCAAGTATGTACAAACGAGTCTGACGCCAACTCATCGCGACACTGCCGATTCTCAAACTGCTCGCAGCAGAGCTTCCGACATGAATCATTTTCCCGGTTCATCCGGGGCTTTATGGCACGGCGGCAAGGAACCAGTTAATCAACGGAAACATGAACAGCCTGTGTGGAACCCTTGCGCGGTTTAATTCCGAAGCGTGCCATATTAGGATAATGGAATCATTGTCCATTTTTTTGTTGAACAATTACAATAAAAGACTTATAATGTAAATGTGTATAGCTACCTGTAAAAAAACTTTATTGATCATGAATACTCTAATAGTTTCTATACATACTGGTTGATTGATAAAGTATACAGGAAAAAAATCAAAGAAAGTGGGCTTTTGAGTATGAAAAACATTAAAAAAGCTTCATTATTATCTGTTTTGTCTTTAGCTGTTGCCATTCCATTAACTGCTTCTGCCGCAGCCACTACGGAAGTTACACCAGCTACAACTGATTCAGCAGCAGTTTCCCAATCTGCAAACACATCGACTGATGTGACTACACCAACAGCAGGGGATCATGTTATCACTCCTCAACAAACGATGTCTGTGTTTGACACAACATTATCCGGTCAAACACAGACATCGTATTTTTCCATTCCTGCGGGATTGGGTTATGTTAAATTATGGGTAAGGAATACAGGTAGTGAAGCGATTAAATTCGCCGTACACAAAGGCTCAGCTAGTGGTTCGATTATGAGTGGAACTGAAGTAAAGATAGCTCCCGGAGACACTTTTAGTTGGATTAGCAGTTCAGCTTGGCCTACTGGCGAATTTTATGCTACTTATAATACGAGTAATACTAAAATGTCAGGTCAAGCTTATGGTAAATTAGGCTCGTCAAGAAGTGAATTGTAATTCAAACATGCAAGTGTTGTAAACTGATTTAGTATTGAAGTGTATGCCCCTGCTGCATAGTTTTATAGATGTAGTAAGGGGCATTTATTGTAAGTAAGGATAACTCTAAAAAAGTGAGCATTTCAAAGAATGTGCATTGCCAGCTACTTCATTTGAAGATATTTTCTTAGATGACCGTTTGACGGCCATTTTCGGTAATCAGTAAAATGATCTTGTCATTCCTCTCTAGTAACTAAGTACAAATGCTTTTATGCAACTTTAAAATTTTGCAAATACCAGTCCATATTCAACAAGATAAATTTGAATATGTAAGGAGAAAATTTTAAATTAAGCAACCTGACCACAACCACAAACGAATAAGTGTCTTGGGCATGAGGTTAACATCATTTCTCCATTTCATCCTTTCTAAGTTTAGGCTACATTCCATGGACTGACCCCAGTTCCCCCTATAGATTGAAAAGTAGGGTCACGTCAATCCATCATGTTCAAAAAAATAAAATGAAGACAGCCAACGATGTTGGATGGCTACGGAAAGAAATAATTTGTTTACAAATTTTTGTTGACGGTTTCTTTTGATCTTAACGTTTGTACCCACATAAGGGGAAACTCTCTCACCATCTCGATAAAAACCACTTCGCTACGCTTCGTAATCGGTATTCATCGACCTGCCGCCGTTTCCCCTCTTGCCTTCGGCAATTCACCCTTTTGCGGCTCATTTTGGACACTTTATTTGCAAATTTATCATAAGAGGAAGAAATCTTCCCTTAATATTAGGGAGAAAATCTTCCTTTGGAACTACTACAATAGTTTACGATAATGCTCGCTAACCACATGATCGGTGAATGCATCTTGATCCACCAGCATAAACAACCAATATTGTCGTCCAACTTTTGAGGTTCTTTCAAATAGCAATATATTATGATTCTTTAACTCACTCAAAATGAATTGCTTTCTATTCCCGTTCCAATTATCTCTAAACCACTGATATAGTGCTTTTCCACCTATTTCCTTAGCGGTAAGCTTGATATTCTTCTTGCCCACCATGAGCTTAACCATTTCGATCATTTTCTTGGAACAAGCTTTCTTAAATCGAAGTTCATTATGTAGTTGATGCATGTTGATTCGTTCATCCGGCAATCTAAATTCTTTTTTCATCAGCGTTAACCATTCTGTCCGTTTCGAGTACATCACAATATCCACTTCTTCGCTTAAATTTACATTGCGTAGGGATGTTCTATGAATAATTTGGGAAAGATTAGCCAGCACATCTTCTATATATAGTTTTTGTATTCTCTCATCTGTAAACCAGTTTCCTTTATTTCGATTCTCATTTAAGGATATATCGATGTCTACACCATACATGGCTACCGCGATTTCCCGATAATGCCTAGGAGGGCGAATGGGAACACCAAACAAGGCCATTGCATTAAAGCTAGAAAAATCATTATTACCTACCACATTGAAAAGATGTTTCCTCATATCATCATCTGACTTCTGCTTGATGGTGAAAAATTGCTTGAGCTGCTCGTCCGTAATTACACCCTCAGCGTGATAAAATGCGATATCATCCTGCTTAGGTAATGCAATCATTTTGAAACTGGGACGTTTTTCTTGTAGTTTGCTTTGTATCTCCAAGAAATCTCCTGCTATCGCTTCCTTGACTTCTTTTAGTTCACGGTAAGATAATGTTGTGGACGTATTTATATTTTTCCATCGAATATTCAACCGCTCAGCATATCGATGAACATTTGTCATGGGGATCAGTTCAAATCCAGAACGTTCATATATACTGTGGCTGATATGTGCTGTCCCGTCTAAAATCATCATATGGGTATGTAACCGACCATAGTCCAGCCACTCTGAACAAATAATAGCTTGCTTATTCGTTCGTTCTATACAGCCGATATGATCCTTTGCATACATCTTCATAAACCACGTATATCTTCTCATATCCTCAAGTTCACCTTTAGCATCAGCCAATTTAGCCAGGATGGTATTGAAGAACCGTTCTCTTTCTGAACCCTCTATAAATCGATTCAATCGTAATGTTGAATGGGAAGTTACATTGTCCTTTAATTCCAAGTTGATCAACTCACTCAGGATATCTCTAGCTTCCTTAAATTCATGATTACTTAAATGAACACGATCTGCCAAATGCTCAAACCAGTCAAATGAATTGTCTTTACTGCCAATATCCCAGACACAACTGTCGTAGTAAATGGGCATCTCGTCTATGATCACCAATCGTTTCCACTTATGTACTTCTTTAAGTTGAGCATCATCTTTCGTATTCTTAGCTCGCTGCGGGTAATATAATAAATAGTTATTCATGTTCTCATCATCTAACATCAAATCTCGAAGTCTTTGCTGAGGAATACATATAATTTGATATTTTCTCATGGTATCTATCATTTTATAAATCTCATCAGAATTGACATATGCAATGGCATCTGGTATTTCATGTTGCTTGGCAAATTCAGATACATCCTTATATACATTATTCTTCATCGTGTCGTTATTATTAAACACAAGCAACAGCGGATACTTTTCATGTTGATTTGAAGCATTTTTCTGTAATAGACTCTTGCATAGAACATTTAATGCTGTACTTTTCCCTGTACCTGGAGCAGAATTAACTACCCATGACAAATAGGATTCTTCATTTTCAGATTCATCCATATTCATTTGAAATCCCTTATGTATAAACCTTGATAATGCATGATATGTCGCCATAAATGCCTCTTCGTGGAGACTTTTCATATGCGAATGAGAAATATAAGCTTCCAGATCGCCCCAATGATTCACTGCCAAATCAGATTCACTCCTTATATTTTCGGTTTCTTAATTTCTTCTAAAGCCTGTTGAAATTCTTCATTAATAGCATACAGCCAAAATTTTTGATGCTTATCAATCGTCAAAGCGCGAGTAATGTACCGGATATTTTTATCCTGTAATTTCCTCATCACTTGACCATCGTAACAATAAAAATAGCTCATTTAGATTCACTCCTCTCATTTGTGGATCATGTCACACAAGCGCCCGTGTTAACAGGCGCTATATGTGTCACGTGACACCATTTACTCCATGGCCAGCAATTCATCCAGTATGTCATCCATTGAAACATGATTCTCTTTGGCAATATGATCTAATTGTTGCTTATAAAATTTGATTTCTTCCGTTAACGTTCCCAATGATTTTCCCTCTAAAGCATCGCTATAATTTTTACATCTTTTCAATTCATCTTGAAAGCTATGTAAATTCCATTTGTCTTCGATGTTGGTATCAGAGTAAAAAAGTTCATTTCGCATCTCATCCCAAAACTTCTCAACCATCCACGGCCTGAATTCGGAATCAAAATGATCTTTATTTTTTTCCAAATCATAAACAACTGCAAAATCAATATCTTCTTCTGTTATGTTGGAGATATGAAGATGATTGACAATACAATCCATTTGAGCGGTTAAAGCAAACCCTCGATTTGTAGAAATAACTACAGAGCCAAGTCCCGTATAATTCAAAATAGGCGAGATGATTAAACCGTAATGCCAATCATCCACCCATCTCTTGACTTCGTTTACGGTTAGCTTTTCTTTTTTTATGTCATGCTTCTCCCAAAAGGAACTATGAAATTTCAGTTGATAGTTTTCAAAATGACTTTCTTCTTTCTGTGAACCGTCTTCATGAATGAATTTTGATGTCGGTTTGTTTTTTAGCAATCTGTTCAAAAACGATTCCATTTTCAATAGTTGCTTGGCATGACCGTCCGAAATATACCCCTCTGCAATCCAATAGTGAATAAAAGGTAATAGTTTCAATAGTCTTAAGCGGCTTGTAACAAAAGCTCTGTTTTTGCTAACCTTTTTGGCAATTTGTTCATGCGTGTATCCTCTTTGTACATACTCATAAAATGCATGAGCTTCTTCAATAGGAGTCATTTGCTCCCGCTGGATATTTTCGATGACAGATAGATGAAAAGCTTCCTCATCGTTTAATTCCTTTACTTTCACTGCAATCGTATCCAGTCCAGCCATTTGACTTGCTCGATATCTGCGTTCCCCTTGAACAATCTCATACTGACTTCCCTGTGGTCTGACCAATATAGCTTCCTGTAATCCATCGCTTACAATGGATGCTGCAAGTTCCTGCAAAGACTCTTCATCAAAATGCTTGCGTGGCTGATTCGAGTTGGTAACAATCTGGCTTAATTTTAATGTGGTGTTCAATTGATAATATCTCCCTTATGTTTGGATTCGTATATAACGTTCTGGTTGTTACCCAAGCGCCCGTGTTAACAGGCGCCTATCATGACACACTATGATTCAATTTATCCGATATGGACTATCACCTTAAAGCTTGATTCGTTACTTTTTCAATCCTGATAAATTCAATTGTCGCTCCGCCAAAATCCAGTAAGGATAACCCCTCATCTCGACGAATGGCCTGATCTCGTGGAATTATACATTTCCTTTCTCCATGCTCATCTACAACATGAACATAGCGGTACTCGACCACCTTAATCTGTAATTTCTTGCCCAATACCCGGTCAGCAACTAACTGCGATTCTTCCTCCGACTTTTTTAAAGTGCTGAAGCCAAGCGGATAATTCCTCAATATTCGTCTTGTACTTTTCTCATCCAACAGAGAAGGCGTATTACTAGTTTGTACTACGGTTTCTCTTTCAGCTTCATAGCCAATAAAGAATTGTCCCATGATCTCAAATAACGAATAAATACCGTCCAGCACATGAAATGGAAACTCCAGATCATCTATTGTAGCGATGCCAGCTTGAATGATAAGCTCCTTGCCTTCTACATTCCGATTCGTGAGCCGGTTCACCTTTCGTACTTCCCTCTTTATGACATTTTCATGTAGCTTTAGATTTTCTAATAGCCCATCTACAAACAGCCATGCAAAGGAGTACGTTCCATATTTCTGATAAGCGATCTCCACAGCAGCACTTGCAAGTATCGAAGGATAAGGGCAAATCTCCTCACACTGAGCCTTGTACTTCTCTCTTAACTTGGCGTATTCAGCACTAATAGCTTTCCGAGTTTCATTGTCTCGTTCCCATTTTTTCAGTTCATTAAATTGCTTTTGGCGATGATTAACTTGGTTTTTCTGCTTATTGTATTTTTTATACAGTGGCTCAATACAGGCTAGATAGCTCAGAAACTTAGGCTGGCTAACCTTCCTCATATCCTGTAACAGTTGTCTCGTACTCTCGATACTGAAAATAGACTGATCCAATTTCCCATCTTTCATGTTAAACGTGTCATCTATGTACTTTTCTGCCTTGACACAAAATTGATTAAACGGCGATTTTGTCGAGTACTGATAATCCTCTGCTTTGCCACCATTAACAAAACGAAAGAAATATGGCATCTGGATAGCCAGACGATCCAGCACATATGGAATCTCTACTTCCAGCCCATTTTTGGTCGCATCAATGATTTGACCTTGGAGAAATTTTAAAACTGAGTTTTCCAAAACGCGTGCTTGAAGACTCCCTTCCTCCAAAGCCAGATTCTGAAAATACGTATTCACATTCGTACATCTGCCCGTCAGGTTATGTAGACTTTTCAGCTCCATCTTGACGATACTGTCCATATTATTCGGTACAGGAGCAGCTACTTTTTTATCATCTTCATTGATGATCGTAGGAGCGTCAATCACTGCCTTGAGTATAGTTGGATCGTTGGTACAGAGAGCCGTATCTCCGTCCACATCTCCTAGTCCGAGCCTTGCCAGTGTTAAATCACAACAGTTCAAAACAATCACATTGTCCAAATGACGCATATATCGGTTATGTACTTGTACAAAATCTAGCTTGCCAACTTCATTAAATATCGTTAACGGTGAACGGAACAGAGCATGCATTCCACATTTCCGATTCATGTAAGCTTGGTTCTTCTCTAAAACACCTGTAACTGGTTTTCCGCTGGTATGCTCCATAAACGCAATCGGATCATTGGTTAGATAAAAGTAGCTACCGCGAATCGGAATACGACCTTTCAACATACCCTGTACTTTCAGCATGGCTTGCTTCACGATGAATTTGCGGACGTTTCCGTCATATAGCATTAGTTCATTCAAATCAATAGCTTGGATGATTTCATTTATAAATTGTTTTTTTTGACCCCGTTCTATCTCATCTTCCTGTTCGTCAGGTTCATGATCTTCATCCTTAGGTTCATCATCTTCTTGGACTAGCATATGTAGGAACGCTTTCGTGTACGCAATATCTCGAAGCCACTTTCCATGGATGTCATTCTTTTGTCCATGTAAGACTCGCTTGATGACATCCATTAGAGGCGTAGCTAATTGAAATAAGTCGTTCAATGTGAGATTCAGCGCATGAATATATTGGTAAGTCAGTGGTGTATATGCGTTCATCTGGTATGCTGGCTTCGCATAATTGGCGATCCAGAAATTGTTATGATTATGTACTTTCAGTAATGCTTCGTATTCCGTTATATTTTCAAACAAACATTTAGGTTTAGCTTGTTCCTCATTGTATTGGTGCCATGCTTTAAAACAGGACTTGGTGAGGATGAGATCAATAGGACGACCCTCTATGTCGATGATCGGCTGTGATTCATCGAAAACATCTTTTATTTCTGTCACGTTGTTTTCCTTGAACCATTTCATAAGATCGAAACGGATAAAGTTACCTTTGATATATGGAAGTCTTCCCTGAACTGCATTAGGTGAGTAGGATAGGTTCAGGTATTGTCCAATACGCTCTGCAAACTGGAAGCTCATTAAACCTTGACCATCGAAAAACTGAACATTCTTATTTTCATACTGTGGATATTCCACTCGCTTGAAACCGATGGACTCCTCATTGATCTCTATAATTGGGATTTCTTCCGTTTGTTCGATGAAATAGCAAGGGTATAGTTCGTCATTATACATAACCGAGCGAGCAGGGGAAGGAATTGCTTCTAGCTTCACACGACGATTCTGTTTATTCCATCCATTGAATGTTTTATAGTCTTTTGGATCGGGAACAGACTTCGTGCGACCATTCCACGGGATCGTTTTATTCGGTATACGGTCTAATTTATGTAATCGTTCCTTTGATGGCTTCAATTCTTTCTTCGCTTTGAAATATTCACGTTGTTTCATCTTTTCATCGAATATCAACTTCTGCTGCTTCAAATCTTCAACACACTTTTCCACTTTCCATACATCCTCGACGATTTCATTCTTTTCATAATCGGGAATGACGACAATACGAGGAATATATGAAACTGGCTGTGCTGCCGAACGACTTACACCCAAAGCTGCTTCCCACTTATGGATGTTGGTGAGTGGTGGCATTTTACCGAGTGTAATGCGTCGATAAAGATCAGCAACATACTTTTCCTGGATAAATTCTGTTCGCTGTGTACGTCCCATGGCAGGTGACTTGATCGAACGAACATATTTCCTTCCATTATAGTAGATACCCTCTCGTAACATGCGTTCAAACAAGGCAAGTTGAGATGGATCGTCTTCGTCAATTTGATCAGCTTTGAGCATAAAGATCACTTCGGTAACATCGGTGGAATGATCACATTCTGCTACGACTCGTTTGAGTTGATCGAGATAGATGCTGTTCGATACGGTGATGGTACGTGTGCTGGATTGCAGTGCGTTAAGTTGGTCGCCTACATAAGTAATCTCGTTAAAGTGGAACAGTTTGATTTGGTATTGATTTCGTGTTGAATTAGTGGGCAAATTTTGGCCTCCTGTTTAATGGTTTGGGTGATTAACTCAATAACTGTGAACGAGTCAGTTCTGATAGGCATTGTTTCTGTATAAAAAAAGAAACAAATGTTCGTATATAGTATATCGAATATACGTTCCTATCGCAAGAGTAAGATTTGAGAATATTTTTTGCAGTGGATGAAAGTTTCTTAGGGAAAGAAAAAAGAACCGAAGACGATATGTCTCGGCTGTCAAAAATGTAGATGAACAAATTGAAATTACACACTTCTCTTTCACACCTAATTAGAGCAACGATTAACAAAACCAATCTCACAAATGAAATGTGAATAAGCTTATGCAGAGTACCTACTCTTTTACACCATTTTGATATATTATATTGAAATTTGAGTGTCCAAACGAAATAGCATTGCTCAAGGTTACATGTGCCAATTCGATTTAAACATTTAAAAAATGTGGAAATGATTATCGCTCAACGAATAAGGATTGTATTCTATAAGTAAATAAACATTGAAGGGCCAATCACGTTAGAGTGATTCTTTCAATCGGCTTATATATGCATCGTCAATCTCCTCAGATGAAACCAATTGGTAATGTTTCTCTTCAACAATTCTTGCATTATAATCTTCGCAATTCAGATGAAACATGCATATACTTTTATCATCCATAAATTGTACTGCAATAGGAATACAGATCAGGTTTGGAAATATAGATTCACAGTAAGCAATATCTTGGCTTAGTTGCACAACTCCTATTTTATCGCTACCGCCTTTTGCTTGTACAGGTATAATAAAATGTTGACCTTTTTTATTTACTCCAACATATACCTCATCAATTTCTATCTGCCCAATATCCTTAACCTTAGTCCTTAAATGATTCTGTAGTGAGTAGGTTGTTATCCCTAGAAAAATATCTATAAGTCTATTGTATCTGACTTTACTTAATAATCCTTGTTCATCAGAAAGACGATACCGCTCCATAATTTCGGGAGTGTTATCGGGTATTCTAATTTTTTGCATTGCACGATTCGGTTCTACAAAAGGAGTGTGACTTAATTTAAATGCATATTTTGCATCACCTTTACCAATTATAATCCATGCGGCACCATTCGGAGCAGTAATAGCAATCGGTTGAGGCATTTCCTTACGATATCGAAAATTATATAAAACATCACCAGCATTCTTAGGAATAGCTATGCCTAAATGCTTAGCCGTATTAATAATTTCATCTCTTGTAAATTCTATAAGTTCTCTGCCTGAAGCAAATTTATCAGTAAAGATTTTTATGATTATTTTTGAATATCTATTCACATGATTTAATTTAAAACAAAATTTACTTGTGCCAACAATACTCCATGTCGCTCCTTCTGGTGCTGTTTCAGTAATAGCAATCGGCATGTTACTTTGATCACGAAAGTTAGTAAGCACATCGCCGACTTTTTTAGGAATAGTTATTCCTAGTTTATTAGCAGTTTCAATTATGTCGTCTTTTGTAAACTCTATACGTTCTAATCCTTGAACAAATTTATCGTAAAAGATTGTTGATACAAGCTCCGAGTATATATTTTCATAGTTAGTTAGTCCATTGTCTTGTTCACCCGCCAATATTATCCCTCCTGGAGTGCGGTTCTTCTTTCCCTGCTTCCTATTACATTTCTATCAACATTAAAGTGGTTAGCGGCAGCCGTCATGTCCATTCTCAATAAATCATCATCTCCCAGCGCAATTATATTTATTGGCTGCATTATTTTTATACCCATGGCTTGAATAATCTGCCTTCCTACTGCTCTTGCCAATAAAGGTGGTACGGAATTACCGATTTCTCTGAAGCCATGCCATTTTGTCACGTGTAACCGAAACCAATCTGGAAAGGAATGAAGTCTAGCAGCCTCTCGAACACTTATAACTCTATTAAACATTGGATGAATAGGCCTTGGACTTGTATGAGCACCACGTTTACTGTCTGTGCCTGCCCTTAGCGTATTACATATACCATCACTATGAAGTTTAAAGAATCTGCTTACTGGTTCAACTTGGCCATTAGGAGTGTTAGCAAATCTCTCTTTTGAAACCGTTGTATGCACTGTTCTTAAGGAACTGGTTAAAAATTTGTTATCCCAGTTCCTCGGATATGAATAATTGGTCTCATCCATCATTAGTCCGTTTAGCTTAGAAGCATACTCACTCGCAGGATTAAACTCAAAAGGGATAGAATCAGTTGTAGATAATTCTAAATAAGCATCTATATCGGGTAAATCCCCAATTGCTTCCTGAACTGAAGGACACCAAGGTAATAAAGATACCATACCATCTACACCACGTTTCCCACGAATATCTGTCTCTATTGCAGGATATGTAGGAGGATTCATATCTTCTCTATAACCAATTACAAACAATCTTTTTCTGTCTTGGGGAACTCCATAGTTTGCAGCATTTAAAACTTGATATGGCAGTATATTATAACCAGTATCTTCGAATTCAAGGATGAACTGTAAAAGAATCGTTTTAGCTTCGCCAATTGTAAGTCCCGCTACATTTTCCATTACGAAATATTTCGGATTTGTCTCAATAACTAATCTAGAAAAATGGCCAACTAATGCGTTTCTTGGGTCGTCTATTAATCTTTTACCCATCAAAGAGAAACCTTGACAAGGGGGGCCTCCAAATAAAACATCAAGTTCTTCCCCTCTATTAATCCCTGCGACTTGAAGGAGCCTGTCCCCAGAAAGGTTTGCAATATCTTCACATAAAACTGTTGTGTTAGGAAAATTAAATTTATGAATAGCAGCATGAATTGGATCGATCTCCACAGCTGCGACTACATCAAATCCTGCCTGTTCGAATCCAAGAGACATCCCACCGGCACCAGCAAAAAGGTCGATAGCTTTGGGTCTTAGCATAATTTACTCCTTAAAAAAGACTCTGTACTAAAAATATAATAAATCTGGAACATACGTTTGCCATGCTATTATAGCATAGTCGTGAAAGTATGAACACCTTAGAAAGTGACATAGTCTATCATGCTATCTAAACAAAAATCCACGTATACGTACATGTGAGTTGATAACATTATAAGCTTACCCCAAACAATCGAAACGGTTAGATGCAAGGTTAAACTGTCCAGATAAATCTCATTACGATGTGGCGTATCGGACCAACACCTCTGTGTTATCTTTAGCAATTCGTCCCCCTTTTTCACGGTTTCGTTATAGAATCATCAATTATAAAAACGAAGCCCCCTACTTAGCGATTAGTAGAAGACTTCTAAACTTACTTTAAATTTCGTTTTGAGACCTAACAACTTCCTGATTAATCGTCCTTACCAAGTCACCATCTCGCTCAATTCCTTCTCTTTCCAGAATAATTGTTTTAGGTATAATTGTAAAACAATTCTCATCCTCGATCAAAGCTTTTAGCGAGATTCGTGATATTACTCTACTATTTTCATTATAAACTTTTATTTCCCCTGAAGAGTTTCTAATAAGCCTTTCATAAACTTGTTGAGGTAGATTATCTGCTAACCTCATAAAAAATTGATCCCCAACATGTGATACATCATCCAGAAAACCATAACATTTAAAAATACTGATCTGATCCTTATCATACAGTTTTATTACAAACTTAAAATTTTTCATTTTTATTGGCATGAAAAGAATTACTTCATATTTTGGCGAACTGATTGGTGGGTTTTTATAGAAAGTTAAAGAAGGAGCGTTTTTAAATATTATCTCACTTATATCACTCTCTTGTTGCTCTTCGAGAAATTTAAGATCACAAAGCTTTGCTGCTGAGGGTAAATAACCTTTCCTAAAAGGATCTTTTAAATTTTTTATTTGATTCAAAATAAATGTCAAAATAATCAATAATCCGCTTAACAAAAAATAGAATAAATAGACGCCAAAATTTATTGCAGAAGGTAAAGAAAAATCTATTTGGATTGAATATCTATAGTGAGTATAAAACCCTACAGTTACTCCCCAGACATAAATAGTAAATGATGAGACAAGTAAATAGATCCAATACATATAGTTAATTAACTTATCTCCTGTCCTATTGCTCTCATAACTGAGAAGAATTTGGCGAATATCTGAAATAGTTAATGTATAGGGGCGATACAAAAGTTTCAGATCTTTAGAGGAAGCTATCAATTTATTTTCATACATATATCCAATAAAAAGAGCAAAAAAAGAAACTAACGCCATTATACCTGAGAATACCCAACTTATAAGTTCAATTTGATCTTTCAAGTGATCATACTCTTCGGTCGAAAAAGGTAAATTAAAATCAGTAAAAACTAGCATAATAAAAGGAACAAATATAATTAAAAAAGATATCCATTTATACATAATTTCGCGATAACTCCTCTACTAAAGTACATAGAGCAAAAAATATATCTGTTTCAGTAGCCGTGTCAGGAAATGATATAACTGAGTTTTGATCAAAATAAAATATAAGATTATTTTCCATTAAAAAAGTTAGGTTTGTTACAAGATTATTATTAATTAAATCTTTCAGTTCATTTTCAGTTATAGTTTTTATACTGAGTTTTTTAATTTCGTTATGATCATAAGCAGTTGGAGTTTTTTTAACATGTACATTAATTAAATTTGCAAACCAACTAAGATTATTCATGTAGTGTTGTTGCTGCCAATAATCAAAAAGCATAACTCTTTCATAATCTACTGAGATAATATCAGATAATTTATTCATAAAATAAGCTATAGAACTTTCTGAATTTGAGAAAGCGCATAAAATCTTCTCTGATCCAAATATCCAACAGCTTACACTTCTTTGTTCTCTTGAAAGAATTTTGTCCCTAACTCTAACTGGATCTAACCATGTATAAACTAGCTCAATTACATTATCATTTTTTTTTGAAACCAACAAATCTTCAAATGGAGAAGAGATCAGTCCATTGAGATCTTGAAATTTAATTTCACGTGAAAAGCGGAAAAGAATACTATCTTGTGTCCAAGTCAACAATGAACTAACCTCCCCTATGTCGTTAAATATGAAAGTTATTCTTACTCATCTTCAGTTGGATAATCTTCTTCATCTAATATACTAGAACTTTCAGTTCCCAAGAACGAATTCAACAATTTAAGATTCGAATCAGCTTGGTTATAGCCGATAGAATCCAGAACTGTTCTATTAGACTTTATAAAATCACGTATGCTTTCATTTAGTTCTTCATCTTGATCATTTAACAAAGGAAGCAATTTAGCAACCACAGAGATTGAACGCAAAGTATTTTCTTCAATGACACGAATAATCAGTTGATCTTTATTGAAATATTTATTAGCAATCGTATTTAAAAGTGACTTTGTTTGTGTGATATCCTTTATTCCAATATTACACATATCAATATATTCACTTTGTATAATATTCACTACTTCAGACTTAATAGCTTCGTCATCAGTGTCCAAAATCACTATTTTTAGTATATCCAACTTAGAACCCTTAAGATATACTTTTGTTGAGAATGGAATTTCGTTAAAAACCATATCAGTAGAGAAGAAAACAATATCACTACCAATAGTAATGTATTCACAAGCAAGTTGAGATGAAAGTAATGCTTTTCCTCCGATTGCTACATCTTTAATTCCATCTTTCTTATTTTTTGCACCTGTGAAAAACTTAATCTCTTTAAAAGTTGCCTCGATTCCTTTTTGCTTTAATCTGTGAGAAACGAAATCCAACAAGAGTGCTGTTTTAAAACTCACACTCCCAAGCTCATTGATTTGATTTGGAATATCTTTTAGGCTATATGAAACAATTGGCATTCCAAAAAAATGAGCCATAAATGCAATCAGTACATCTTGAACTTGGTGATTACCAGTGTAAACAGTCAATACTTTGTTAGATATATTCAATGTAACATCTGAGGTAAATACAGCAGACAAACTTGTAATATTATTGACACCAGTTAGCCACATACTTTCAAATTCTTTCAAACGAAATTTGAATTTAAGTATGTCTCCAACTCGTTCTACAGTTGTAGAAACTATATAAACATCTTTGAAAGTATGATTCTCAACAGAGAATTTCTCAATAATCTCTTCTTGAGTTAATTCATCAAGAAAGTTTAAGTTAGTCACTTTGTACGTATAAGCAGGTAATCCAATACTTTTCCTCATAACTGCCATCTGCACAAAATCTTCAATTTCGTCTTCTCGTATTACTTTCTCTAAATCTAGAAACTTATCTTTTATATCTTCTTTCTTCTTTAATTTTTTATCCGGCGTCCAACCTGATTTTTCTTTAATAATTGCTAAAGCGTCATCTTTCGGAATCCTATTAAAAACTCGTTGTAGAACTCCAGTTAGATTAACCATAACATCACTCCTATGTAACAGATTCACTCCCAATAAAATGTTGAATAAATACAAAAAAAACACATTTTAAATAGAACATAGCTGAAGTCACAAAATCCAACAAGATGCTGTGTTTCTCTGAAAACAATGAATCCCCGGCTTCCTAAATTGGCTGGCGGGGATTTTTGTTTCTATGTCAGTTATATTTATATACTATTAAACAAACCTCATCTTATTAATTATAAACTATTAGAGTCGCTTAGTAAATAAGAGATGGCTACATTCAAAACTGATCTTATACTTTTTTTGTATTTATCGGTTAATCCAAAATATTAATTAAAATGCCCTCGAAAACATGAGCATTCCACATACAATAAGGTAAATACAACAACTTTAATTACATTTTCACTAACAACACACAGCACTCTATAAGCCTTGTGAATGTAAATAAAATATGTTCCCCGCACTCAACCCTAAAGCGATTTTTTGAATGCAGGAACATATTCAAATTACCCTCTAGCCCTCGTGCATCAATGCTTCTTATCTCGATATATTACTACCACGCACTCCACATGTGTCGAGACGGTGGAAGGGATATACTCCTTTTTATTATATATATTACCTATAGTATCAAAAGCTACTTCTTCCCACAATACCTCTTTTTCCAGATGGTGCCTGTTCCCCCTTCACTTCTGTCGATCCTACTAATTCCATATGAGCCTGTATTTAATTTACCCGAATCCATAATCACAATTAAATTAGCTCAGTTCCTGACTTTGAAAGACAATTGCTCAAAATTACTTTCAGCTTTCTCTCTTTCTACACCTCTCCTGCTTCCATAAATGCACATTGTAAACACCGCAACGAATGGGTCATTCTGTAAACTAAATCTCTCTTTTAACCGATAAATACATATGCTGGGTTCGTAATTAAATATCACCTCATACCCTTTTGTACCTTGAATGAAAGCTTACTTGGAACATCTATATCCGAATAAGCACGTTTTGTACCCAATAAACTCAGTGATACATATCTATCTCGACTCAAAGTTGTATTCATCCATTTCTTCTATTCGTCAGACTCGAATTAAAAATGCTGCACTTTACTTTGTAATCAGCCATCACATCTAGAAAGGAGTTATGAACTCACTTGAGCCTATTATCAGATGGGATCGGGTATGAAAGCCTACGCTTTTATGGTCCCTTTCAGCCGCAACACATCGATCAACTTCAAATAACACGTACCATTAATGATCATACCTTTTTACATATCCGTGGTATGCTCTCCGAAGAACAGGGAGCAGCTTGTATCGGACAGAATATGGAGCAAGAGCCGATTGTGATTCGTCAGTTGGATGATCAGGGACAATCGCTGAGAAGGCTGTTCCACGGGATTGTTACGCGTATGTCCGTACATTGTATACGTGGAGTATACACCTTTGAATTGGAGGCTGCTTCACATTCTTATCAAATGGATATCAAGCTGAAAAAACGTTCCTACCAAGATATTCACCGCACTTATGATGATCTGGTCACCTCGATGGTTCGTAAATATGAGTATGGAGACGCTATTGATACCGTAACTAATTATGCCAAACTGGATACTTTTGTTTTACAATATGAGGAGACGGATTGGGCTTTTTTAAAGCGTCTTGCTTCCCGTTTTGGCTCCGTACTTGTGCCAGAGGTAACCGCAGCTTCGCCCAAGGTCTTCTTTGGGATGCCAGAAGGCAAGCAGTATAAGGTGGAGCGGGATGTATTTTATCGGGTACGGAAAACGTTTCATGATCTGGATGCGGAAAAGCCCGGAGAACAACGTGCTGGCTCGTATGTCACCTATACAATTGAAAGTCTACAATACTACGCTCTAGGCGACCTCATCACGTTACCCATTGGACAAGGTAAAGAACTGATCGTGGTTCGGGCAGTGACAACGTTAGCGGATGGCTTACTGCGTACCCGTTATGATCTCCAAGCGGAACAGAATATTCGCTATGCCCGTTATGAAAACGATCAGGCCACCGGGATTTCGCTGACAGGAACAGTGCTGAAGGTACAGGAGGATTTCGTACAGCTTCAACTGGATATCGACCCAAAGCAAGATCCTGCCAAAGCCTGCTGGTTCCCTGTAGCGACTCGATATGTAGCCGAAGAACATAGTGGCTGGTACGATATGCCTGAGATTGGGGAACAGGTCGAGTTGTATCTGCCTACACACCGCGAACAGGATGCCTATGTGACGGATTCGCTACGACAACAACGCCACACAAATGGACAGCCGAATGTGAAGATATGGCAACATGTACAAGGTAGCAGCGTGGAGATGAGTGATCAGGAGTTAACCCTTTCCACATCGGATGGATTTTCAATTACACTAAATGAAGATGGTGGCATTACCGTTAGCAGTCCGGGGAATGTGCAGATTCAGGGTGGTCATGTGAAGCTGGATGCAGGTGAGGAACTGTCGCTGGAAGCTGGAACGGCGCTGTATCTCAAAGGTGGAGAAAGTAGCATGGTGCTGGATGGTGAGACGGATACCAAGTCTCCAGTGATATATCAGGAAGGTACGGTGAAAGCTCCAGTTTTTGTAGCTGACCTCCCTCCTGTGCCTGAACCGCCGTTAATGAATATCAAAGCATATGAGGCCGCACAAACTGCAACAGCCAAGAGCAGCCAAGCCCCTACTCCTAAAGCAAAAGTTACGACTCCAGCAGCGCTTCAACAGGCCAATGCTTTGATGGGTACGATATCAAAACTGTTAGGCTCCATTCCAGCAGTGGGGAACGTAGCCGGTGTGATGTTGAATACGGTGGGTGGGCCAGCAGGTAAAGTGGCGGCAACGGTGTTACAAGCAACTGGAGCCATCCCTATTCGTAGTAAAGGAACGCCAACGGTTGGAGGCAGTAAAGAAACAGGGTTGCACCCGCTCAAACACTTGGCTGGTTTAGCCATGCAAGGGTTAATTAGTCAATATGAGCATGAGCGAGCGAGACAAGCCTACTATAGCAAGTGGATTTTAGGAAAAGCATATACGAGTGCGCGTCATGTAGCGGATTCCGGTGGCCCACTGGAACTGGTTCAAAACCTACTGAAAGAGTCTAATGCCATGGCTCAGGCGTATCAGCAAATTCCTGTAGATCTGAGACAACGTTGGAAGGACAAGCACGATAGCTACATGCAAGCTGAGAAAGCTAAAGTCTCCTATAATTTTGATGAGTATGATAAAAAAATAGTAGGAACTATGTGGGTTCTCAGCAAAAATGGAGTTACCGATCAAAAAGCAGCCCAAGCCACTCTTGCCTATAACGAAGCTATCAAAAATGGGGAAATCAAATTAAATAACGGATCAGATGAGTTCGATCCTATCCTAGAACAGACAAAAGCCGCCATGGAAGGTTATAATCTGTGGACGGGAGAACCCATACCCAAATGGCAGGCGGCTTCCATTGTATTTGCTGGTATTGCTTATAATTTTCAAGGCATTAGAGGTTCGCATGGTTTTAAGTTAAATACGAAATTAAAGCTCCCCTCTGGAAAATTCAAAATTCCAAAGGCTAAATTAGGAACGGGTAAAACTACACCTTCAAAACCAATTGATCCACCGAAAATTGAGGGGACAGGAAAACCTAAAACGGATTATGATAAACTAAAGGGAAGGCTTAATGAGCGTTACAAAAAATTTGCTAATGATAAGAAACAAAATATACCTCAGACAAGCAAAGATTTGCTACCGAACGAATTAAATCATGGGAAATATGGGAAATTACCTAATGAAACTGGCGATAATATAACAGGTCACCATATGCCATCTAATAAATACATGCAAGATGAGTTTGGTATTAAGACTAAAGATAGTTATGCTATGTTTTTAGAGCATCCACATCCAGGACAGGGTGGTAGACATAGAAGAACATTTACCTATGGACTAAGTAAAGCAACAAGACCAGAGGATTTTACTTTGTATAAATCTTTGAAGCCACGTGATGTCCTAACATTCGATATTAATGATTTAAGACGGATTCTCAAAGAAGATGGACTGTATAACAAAGCGACTAGAAAGAAGATTCGGGAATATATTGACTACTACAAAAATTATGAACACAATGGTTCAAAGATCTTCGGGAAGCCCAAATAGCGGTTGACCCAAATAGAGGGGGTTAATTATATTGAATGAGAAAATTAATATACTATATAAAATGCGATTTATGGAAAATGAGGGAGATAATATAGAGGTGTTTGAGGATATTCTGAATGAATTATCCCTTGAAGGGACGAATGATATAATTCCCGATCTCTGTACAATCTTTGAAGATGAAGTTGCTGAACCGTCAGCTGATGATTATCTTATCGAAACTATATTCTATATTGCAAAACGTAATAACTTAGAAGAGGGCTTGTACAAACTGGCTTTGGGGATTCCCAATATGTTACCACATGCAGAGTTCTGGGCAGAGAGGATTCATCGGACACTTTTAAATTCAAAAGATTCACTCATTTCTTACGGTAAGATTTTAGACAAATTAGAAAGCTCGAATAAGCAAGCTATTAAAGGAATTTTACTGCTAATTAAGGATGATGATCCAGATTTATATTTAGAAAATGCCAACTTACTTTTGAAAAAATTAAGTTAAATAAAAGATATCTGGTTGAATACAAAATATTGTGAGATAAGGTGATGCACTGCTATGAATCTACCAAAAATTATTTTAGGAATACCTGGTTATTGGAAGACAAGAGATGAATTTGTGAAAGCAATGGCTCGAGATGGAAATGGTTATATATATACAGGGAACCATATCGGAAATCTTAAAGAACCAAAAGAATTATTTGAAGTCGATATGAGCGAATATAATCCCTATGTTGCAGAGGCTTTCGAAGTAGCTGGAAATGGATCATTTAAAAAGGAGCACATCAATCAATTAAATGAACACAAAAGCATCATTTATCTTTTTGGTGAAGGCGGCTCTATAGAAAAAGTTTTGGATATGATGGAGGTCGCTGGTGCAGTTTTGCACGCAGGAGGAATTGCAGTAAATGTTGAATCTTCTGGAAGAGCGAGTACAAAAGAAGAATGGATAGAAATAACAAATGGCAGAGACATCGCACAAGTATTTGCTGCGTTTATCCAAATGTCCCGTGAAAAAAATACTTTTTACACTACTGGTATGCATAGTTTTGGTTATTCTGATGTAGAAACAACATCTGAAAACATAACTGGCTCGGAAGTGTCCGCAATATTTAGGATATTTTGTTTATATAACATTGTAGAAAAACCAAAGATCACTGACGGAGAAACATTCAGTACAGATCCAAACTCTCCAATATATTTGTTGAAGCATAAAAAGTGTACAATGTTTGAGGAAGAAGATCCATTCTATAATCCATTCGGAGTATGGAATTTAATTCGAAATCACCGTCCTAAAAATTGATATCTTGATTATCTAAATTTTTGAATCTATAAAAAAAGAGATTGCATAAGCTCATTTTACAATACTAATACCAGTATACAATTTTTCAAACGAACAAAAAAACATTCTTAAAGGATTATTCCAACTTGGTCCAATGAGTAGGAATAAGCTTTTACATGCTCAAGATCAGTATTAATAACATAGCAAGCCACTTCCTTCACAAAACAATGACTTGCCATCCCTCCCCATCAGAGTTAACATACACACACTTCAACCACGGGAGGGAAATGTGTTATGTCAAATTGGCCAGATTGGTTTCAGGAAGCATTACGCCAACGTTTTTATCAATTAGAATTAGCCAGTGAACAAAATGCTTCAAATTTATCAGAAAATGAGCATCTATTCACTCAAATTGAGCAACTGAAAGGTAATCAAACTGAAGATATTCAACGTCTGCTATCCGAATGGGAAGAAGTCATAGGTTATCAGCTAAGTCAGGATAAGCAATCTATGTATATGGAAGGAGTAAAAGACGGGATTCGATTGATCCTTCCCGTCATACAGCCCACAGCTATTCGTTAGCCTACTGATAATGTTATCCTATGGTTTCGTTAGTCCAGTATTTCGTCTATGTCCATTCCACTTTTCAAGGTAAAAACAAAATGCGCTGGTGAGAGAATGGTTATCTTCTCCACCAACGCATTAAATAGGTTATCATCAAATTGTTTCAGTATATCTTCCCGTAAGCTTAGTACTTGGATAATTTCATCGACACGTTCCTTAATTTTCGCTTTCTGCTCCTCTTCCTTATCCAGTGTCAGCTTCTGTTGTCGTAGCTCGTTGAGTTCATTGGAAAGTCTGTTCGTTTCTTCATCATATACCGTTTCATCAATTTGATTCCGTAGCTTAAGATTCACTAATTCCTTCAAGTCGGATTTCAATTGTTGCATCTGTCCTTCAATTTCTAGTAGTGGTTCTTGCCCTACTTTGCTGGAAAGCACCGATTCAATATTGGCTTTCAACGTCTTCATGAATCCTTTCTTATTCTTATACATCCGGTTGAACAATCGTACAAACGCGGAATGTAAAACTTGTTCATCGACTGATTTGGCATCACATGCTGCCCTACCTTCATTGACATACGTTTTGCATTGCCATACCACTTTTTTGGATGGATTATTGCTGTTCCAGGTTCGACGTTTAAAAATGGCTCCACAGCATCCACAATATACTTTGCTACTGAGTGCATATTTACTGGAGTATCTTTTACTCTCTCCCATCACGCTCCCTTTCAGTTTGGCTCTCCGTTCCTTCTCCTTTTGCACCGCTTCAAATATTTCCTTGGATACAATCGGTTCATGGTTGTCCTCAATTAAATATTGCTGCTCCTGTCCTTTATTCCTTATTCGTTTGTGGGTTAGAAAATCTACCGTCACCGTCTTTTGCTGAAGCAAAGCTCCGTAATATTTCTCATTGGTCAGGATCAAGGTAATGGAGGAATCCCACCACGTATCTCCACCCGTGACTGTTTTAATGTGATCTCGCATCAAGCCTCTAGCAATCGCCTGATAGCTTTTTCCGTCTAGATACTCCTCGTATATTCTGCGTACAATCTCTGCTTCTGGCTCGTTAATCACCAGTTCTCCCTGCTCGTCCTTATCATAGCCAAGGAAGCGAGTCGTGTTGCAGAAGACTTTGCCGTTTTGAAAGCCACGTAATATTCCCCATCGACTGTTTTCCGAAATGTTTCGGCTCTCGTCTTGTGCAAGAGAACTCAGGATGGTCAGTAATACTTCACCTGTGGTATCCAGTGTATTAATATTCTCCCGTTCAAAGAATACAGCCACTCCGAGACTTTTGAGTTCCCGTACATATTTCAATAAATCCAATGTATTTCTGGCAAATCTCGAAATCGACTTGACCAGTATGAGATCCAGTTTACCGTTTCGGGCATCCTGTATCATGCGATTAAAGTGCGTTCTATTTTTGGTGCTGGTTCCGGTGATGCCCTCATCTGCGTAAATATCAGCCATTTCCCATTCCAAGTTGTTTTGAATGTGTTGAGTATAGTGATTCACCTGATTGGTATAGCTCTCCTTTTGCTCCTCGGAATCGGTACTGACCCGGCAATAGGCAGCGACTTTCTTCTTTTGAATAGATTGAATTCCCTCTACGATGTCCAACGTTTTCACGGGAACGATCACGACTTTTTTTGCAATTGCGGCTTGTGCCATAGATATTTCTCCCTTCAATATCTTCTTTATACGGTCACATGGTATAATGCTTGCGCTACATCATCAAGTCCATTTCTGCCCATGTTATAGCTACTTGAAAGATTTTTTATTCAGCTCATCAATCGCGATAAACTCTTCTTCTGTTATCAACTGTTGTGATCTCAATTGCTTCAACAGGCTCAGACTGAGCAAGTAATCAATAGATTTTCGTTGCATATGTATATGGCTCCTTTGAAATAAAATGGCTCACCTCTAGGGCAAGCCGATAGATATAATGCTTAGAATAAATTTTTAAGGCTAATGGTCTTTTCTATGGTCATGCTAGGATCGCTTACTAAGGTGGCTGTCAATGTTAAAGCTTTGTTGATCGTTCCACTACTGCTTCCTGCCTTTATGGTTACGCTATTTCCTGTGCTGGCTGTTATGCTTCCCATGATAGGAGTTGATTCATCTTGATTCCGTAGGCTCCACTCTACCGACTGGTCAAACACTTCTGTTCCATGATCATAGATATGACTGACGTATGAGGCGCTTTGGCCTGTTTTGAGGATGGGATTACCAGTAATGGCTATCGAATAGATATGCGTTCCCGTTTCGACGACTCTCATTTCAATCGTACTCAGTATCGTAGGGTGATATGTTAATTTTACGGTGATACTTGCTTGGCCCAAAGCGATGCCCATAACCCGACCTTGCTGATCTACACTAATCACACTCGGATCACTGGATGTATAGGTAATCAGCGGATTGGCTATCTCATCCCCATTATCCGTAGCCGTTACTTCCAAAGATAACGTTTCGTTGAGCAGCACCTGAGCTATCGTTCCCTGATGAATATGTAATGCATATGTATGAGTAATCTCGTACTTCCATCTGTCAGCGATGTTATGTTCCACGTCATCATTAGCTGTATTTATGCTATCCAATGTGCAGCTTAACTGGATGATGCCATTCAATGTATGATTTATTCCAGTCACTTTAAACGGCTGATGAGTCATATAAAATCGTTGGCTTAATGTAATGCCCTTTGTATCTGTATTGTCCTGTAGACTAACCAGAATGTTTCCCTCTGGCATGGAGATAACTTTACCTGTTTCCACTGAAAACGTTCTGGCTTCCACCACAGCATCAAACCATTTCACCTGTCCACTCCAGTTTAAAGCCAACCATTGATTACATTTTTTCATCCTGCCTCGACACGACTTTTCATTTTGATCCACCTGACTGGTAATTAAATATCGTTCATCACGGTAATCCACAATATCTCCTGTGTGTAGGGGTGTTGCTGCTCGAATGATTTTTTCATCGGTGTTTTGAATATTATTTGCCGCATCCCGGATCAGAGCAAGCTGCTTTGCATTATTAATATGCACAAGCTCTCCCTTCTCTCGTAGAAAGAAATCCAGCATAGGTTCTAAGCTCCTTGTCATCCCTCTTCCACCAATGCAAAATCCGGCTTGCAGCGATAGAGGTACAATTCCATATAATCACTCCATTCCTTCATAACCAAAATAATAAAAATGTTATCGTTCACTCGAATATAGCAGTTCGACAGCATCAAGGATTCCGGTGGACAGAAAGCTCGATGTGTCGTCTCTAGTGTGTAGCCATCTTCAAATGAAAAGCTTTTACGATAAGGTTGTACATCTGCCATCATTGACCGAATAGGTATGAATTCAGCATCTAAAATTTCCAACTTCGTATCGTAGAACATTAATCTGTTCCGACCTTGATTTTAGGCAGAGGAAGAGCCAGTCGAATATTTGTCGGAATCCCTGTTTCATAGGTAGCTGAGCGTTCACCTTCTTGCTTAGTTATAAGTCCAACCGAATCCCTATTTTTATAAAGATACACAGCATAATCGACCATGACTTCATCATATTCCACTGGTAGTGTTAAGACATTACAATAGCCATAAATATTACTCCTCGCTTTATTCAAATAGTGGATTAGGATATCATCCTTGGATATGTCCGTTGGTTCCATGCCTAATAATCGTTTCATCAAATCCATTAGCTCACTCATGTGCTGGCTCCTGTTCCTCCTTTACCTGTGCCTTCTCGTTACGCTTCATGTTCTTGGCAGCTTGAACTTTCGTTACAGGTTCATCTTCTTCAGTCTCATCTGGTTGAGATTCCTCCACTTGCTCATAATGCCCACTGGCCTGTAACCGCAGCATTAACTCCTGATCTGTGACTTCCCATATACATCCTGTTTCCTGATTCAAAAACCACATCTTATTACCCTCCAAAAAAATAAAATAGGGCATCCAAAACGGACACCCCAAACGTGTTTCTTCTATTATAATGTGTTCTCATATCATCTACTTTCAATTAAGACTTATTCGCTGTAAGTACAGTGATGGCTTCGGGCTTAATACATTTGGCTCCGAATACTTGCAACCCTTTCACTGCATCCGAAAATTGTTTCTCTGGTCTGAATGCTTCCACCGAATCCACTTGACCTGCAAAGGAAATGGCACTTTTATGACCTGCAATAATTTTATACTTAGCTCCTGCGGTATTTGGCACATTGTTGGATTTATAAACGGTCATGCCATCAATATCTCCCACATAGCCTGTGCGGATAAGATTCGGGTCTTTGGTGAAACGGGCATCTTTCAGCAGCAAGCCATAGTACCATGCAGGAACCACTACAAAACGTTCCGATTCAGGTACATTATTTTCGTCCAATAGCACACCTAAATCAATCAGTAAATCATAGGCTGTATCTTTTGTAGGAATTATCGGCGTTGCATCGTTACCCATCGTATTTTCAGCTTTGACCTCCGTATAAAATCCAGCCAGATACTGATCCACCACATTAGCAAGCCCATACGAAGCTTCCATGATCCCACCATCCAACAGATTCACATTCGCTTGGGCAGCATCTACATCATCCACTTGAAAGTTGAAATACTTCGCCTGATCAATCACCAATGTTTTTTGTGTAGCATCCAGTTCCTGTGGATTACCGATTCCTGCCACCTTATCATAATTGCCAATGCTTACTGCCCCAATCGAATTAATTTTTACCGTTGAGCCTTGACCTTGAATCTCACCTTCATAATCGGTGTTGACCACGTTCCCATACACCAGATTCTTTTTCAAACTTTCATTTAAACGTGCGCTCCAAATGGTAGGAATAAAATGTTGTACTGACATATCTAATCACCCTGTCCTTTTCTATTGATTATTGTTTGTTTTGTAATGCTTGTTTGACTTGATCCCAATGCTGATTGATCTCGTTTTGGGGCATGCCTTTGATTGAATCCAATGTAAATGTGCTACTCGTTGAACTAGCCGGAGGGGTATAGCCATCCCCTTTAAGCCGTTGCTCGACTTGTTGTTGTATAGCCTGTTGTAGCGATTGTTCCAACATAGCCAAATTCACTGTCGTCGCTTCTTCATCTGCACCAATAAAAAAATCCACTAACGAGAGTGGAAGTTTCTTTTCGGATGCTATTTTGATCGCTTGGCTGGTTAACCGTTCACGCTGTTTCTCCAGCTTCATATGCTCCACTTCGGCTCGCAGCTTCTCGACTTCGATTTCTTTTTCATCCTTAGCCGGGAATCGCTTCTTGATCTCAGCATCCACTGCACTTTCCAAATGGTTGGCCTTCCATGTTTCCAGCGATTTAGCTGATCGTTTGTCCACGGTGCTATCGAACCAACTTTTGGCTTGCTGATTAGATTGGATATATTGCTCCATCCCCTCCACGCTATACGGATTCAAGCCCTGAAGATACGTTTGCCATTCCTCATTCGTTTGGTTTTCTTCAATCAACTGCTTCATTTGTTCTAAATTCATTTTCGTTTAATCTCCTTTATTGCCCATCCGACTCTGTAGAACCGAACACGCTTATGTATGTATGGAGCCGTTTAATGTCATGCTCAGGACAGTGTTGTTACGCTTTAGAAATCACAAAAACGAGGAAAAGGTACAAACATACCCACTCCCCACTTTTAGGTATTTTTAATCCTTATTTCATTTGGATTTTTGACAGCCTAAAGCGTTACATCAAGCCTCTTGTTTGCCTAAACTTCAGAAACGTATATGTATGCTGAAACTGTATCATATTGAATATCATGCCCAAGACAATCATGTAACGCATTAGAAAACGCAAAAGTGACGAAAAGGTACAAGCATGCCCACTCCTCATTTTTGCCTAATTTTAACCCTTTGTTTATAGGGCTTTTCCCACCTCTAAAGCGTTACATCGAGCCGTCTTTTTGTCTGAACTTCCGAACACGTATCCTGATATTTTCTTTTCTCGCTTTACCTCTACACTTCTCACAACATTTCTGCCGATTCGAATTTGCCCAAAATGTTCCTCCACAACGTGTACAGTTCACCCTCGGCTTCGCTGTCTTAGCCTCAGTCTCTACATTACGTTCAGACTTATACTCTTGATCCAGCTTCTCATCCATTGGCAAAACTCCATTTTCAAAATAGGTACAACGGGGTAGACCATCATCTTGAGCGAAAAATACACATGGGCCATCCTGTAAACAGCAATAGTTTGAGATGCCAAATTTCTCGCCAAGATAGCATGCACAATTATTTTTAACCAACCGCTTGATATTATTTTTATTCTGCATTCGATTTCTCCTTACTCACATCTGCTAATCGTTGCTGCTCCAAATGAAATTTATTGAATTCCAGCTTGGGATTCTCTACAAACGGTAACAGTGTTAGCAATGTTTCCTGTGAGACCACTTGCTGCAATTTAACGATCACATCAGCCATCCCCACCAAGTCTGTCGGCAAGTTACGAGTAAACTTCACGGCGATATCCCGATAATCATATTGAACGCCTTCTTTGATATGCAGGAATGTAAAGAAATTTCGTAGACGCTGCTTGATTGCCTTTTCCATTAAGGCTTCACGCATAGCTACTCGATTCTCCAAATTCAGCAGCTTATTTCGCAGCGCTAAGGAAGACGTATTGCTGGCCCAGTTTTCATTGAAGTTGACCTGATCCATCATGTCGAAGATTTTGCGTTCAATATTGTCCAGCTCGTTCTTCACAAAAGAATCATTAATCTCTTTCGTAAGCCAGCTTACTTTCCCACCAGCCGGAACCTGAATAATGCCCATCTTCTTCATATTCAATAAATCTTCAGCTTCCAGCTTTGCATTCTCAATCACAAGATAGGCGTTGCGATGATCTGCAATTTCATTGACCAAGTCAGAATTCAATGCGTTATAGGCATCAAATAAAGAAATCACATCATGGAAGCCACTTTTTCTCTCCGTATTGGCTGGACAGGAGATGAGCGGGACTCTTCCAAAGATGTGATTATGTTTACCGATATATTTTAATTCAGGTGCTTGATTTTGCTTTATTTGATTGCCTTTATCATCACTGTCGATTGTATAGTGTAGGATTTCATGATCAGTATACACGTCCAAATATACTTGCTTATCAAACCGTCTCGTAAATTTATGTAGTCCTAATAGTACATTTCTTTCTGCTGTTCCATCTTCCAACACATAGGCATTCAATGGAGATAATACCGTGGCTGAAAAATGACCATCCGAATCGATATAGTCTAATTCAAAGCTCTCACCAAAGATTTCAGACTGTTTTCGAAGCTGTAGATTATGCTCCTTAACCCAATGACTCATATGTACGTCTATATTATGTATGGCTTCATCCTGATCTGACTTGGACACATAGTTTACTGGCTTTCCAAGCAGATAACCCAATTCATTATCTACAAACTTACGTGGGAAATTGAAGATAAGCTTTTGGTTGCTGCGGCTTTCTTGCATCGCATAGTTCTTGAGAATGGCATGCTGACCATTGTAGTAATCTGCATATTTCTGTTTGGCTATTGCAGCCGATTGGAGCTCATTTAGACACTCTAATATGATTGGTTCGGTTATTTGCAAATAGGTTCTTCCTTTCAAAATAGGCTAAGTAATTTTGCTTGAATAAAGAAAAGAACCACCTTTACTAAGGTAGTTCCTTGTTGAATCAACGCTCACCGTTAGTACTCCACTCCAACCTCATTTACTTAATCCATTAATAATATCGGCTTTATTCAGCAGACATGGCATCCGCTTTTGTTACATGAACCGTACCATATGGATGCTCAGGCGGCGCATAGATGGCGTATATTTTAAGCGGGGTATTCCCCGTATTAGTAACATTGTGCCATGTTCCAGCAGGTATCATAATTGCATACCCACCACAGGCCATTGCTTGAAAATTCAAATTATCTTTACTTTCACCCATCTGAACAAGTCCCTGACCTTCTTCAATACGTATGAATTGATCCGTTGTGGGATGAACTTCTAAACCAATGTCATCTCCAACATTAATACTCATTAGGGTCACTTGAAGGTGTTCCCCTGTCCACAAAGCGGTGCGGTAAGTATTATTTTGCTTAGTAGCTTGGTCAATATTCACTACAAATGGTCTTTGCCCATAATCTGTTAATTTATAAGAATGACCGTTCGTGTTGATCCCATTGTAATAATGACCATTCCAATTATTACTCCAATGGATGTTATTCCAATAGTCATGCATTGGAGTATGCCATTGATATGGATAGCATGAAGTACGGTACAATCTTCATTCTCCTCTCAGCATTTCATTGTTTATTTTCATTCTATGCACTTGCCTATATAAAGGTTTAAAAAAACGTCAAGAGCCTGAGACCTTAAAACAATGGCAACACCAAATACTAAACAATTGACATCCAATCTTTATAGTTATTGAAGATAACTGTCCATTTGCTTAACGAGTGATTCAGTAAATATTTTTTTTAGCAGAACCCTCAAAATAATAAGCTTCGATCATAAAATTTCAGACTTTTCACTGACTGGATCAATTGGACAGCCCCATAAAGTGAATCTGGCGCATCGTCGTATGTACAATTTCGATTATAATCCTTCACTTGATGGTTGTATCTAAGGTTATCTGCATTGAACAGAATATGCCCCTTCTTCACGTCCGGCTCCAAGCTAATAATACGTTCATGCTTCTGACCTTTTGAATGGACACTTTCTACGGGCGTATGTATCTTCGCCTTCCATAACTCTTCTTCAAATTTTTGCTTTATATAACTCTGTGCCTGATTCACCTCAAAACCAAGCTTATCTACAGGATAAAGCTTTAACTTTTCAATAGCTACTTGAAACAAATCATCCGGCAATAGTTTATAGATATTTCCATCCACCACATACATTTGCTTCGTCTTCTTGTGTTGTCCAATAATCGAAATAGCCGAATAGTCATTTTTCTTCCCTGCTTTAATCGCTGGATCAATGTACATGGCAAGTTCCATCTCCTCAAACTCAGGCAACCTGCCCCAATACATGATATTCTGGAATATGTATTCATCGGTTGAACGCGGATCGTTTTGTAATTCTTTATAGAAACTTTTCTCGCCCATCGCTTGCTTCTTGCACATCAAATAATAGTAGTCTAAATACTCGCTCCACAGAATTTCCGTACCCTCTAACATTTCCTCCTCATTCGCTATAAAAAAAGACAAAGCCGTATTGATCCTGTCCTCATCCTGCAAGTTATTATATTGTCGTTCCCACTCTAACCACAAATCATCACGCTCTGAAAATTGAAGCACGGCTGCTTTACGGACACTTCGCACACCAGGGATTTTACCCTTGAGCAGATCAGCCATGATATCTTCTTCGTTCAAAATCGTTCCGCAGATCAGAATATTCGTATCCCTTGTTCCAATAGGAAGAATCACATCCGTAAATGTATTTTTAATC
>NZ_JBSQBM010000037.1:0-33499 GCF_059417685.1 Paenibacillus sp. LT-B23
GAGGGAGTTTAATAAAAAGAGCAGATTGTAACGCCTGCTCAACAATGCGTGATATTCAACTACCGTGTCCCGTTAGCTCAAATATATCTTGCTTAGAGAGACTCGATTCCCCATTCTTTATATAAGTCGTTAAGCTCATGTGATGTCTTTGTAACAAAACTCTTAACCATATCTTCTTTTAAATAAATTGGGGTAATCTGGGGTTCATTGTCCTTATTGCGTAGCCACTGTAGTTTTATATCTCGGTATTGGCTTACTTCAATTTGAGTTAACAATGGTTCAATACTATAAGCATTTCCTACATAGAGCTTGTTGAGAACGGCTTCAGCCCATTCTTTTCTCCTAATTAAACTTACCTCACCCTTAGCTAAGGGTGAAATCCTGCGAATTCATGAGCCTGAGTGAGGAAACTAAATCATATTGAGGGAGCTTAATGAGGCCACGACAGTCTAATACTTTATTTTCTTCTGACACCAGGAGTCTTTCTTTCATGAGTATTGTAAGAGTTCAAAGTCCGTTTTTTATCCCGACTCGCATGTCTCCCAACCCGCTAAATATCCTCATGCAGGAAAATTTCCGACACTTGTTCTTCCGATATTACCTTAAAGCCTTCCTTTTTCAGCAAAGCCGAGGTTACGCCGTTACCTGCTATTTTCCGGTTTTCAAATGACCCGTTATAGATGGCGGCTGATCCGCAGGACGGACTGTTTTCTTTTAAAATAATGAGCGTAGCGTTAATTTCTTTAGCTATGTTCAAAGCTTCGTATGCACCTCTAATGTACATCTCACTGACATCATTACCCAGGGACTCAACCACCTTGGCTGTACCGTTCAGTACATCCTCCCCTGTCCCGCCCACAATTTCAGCAGGCGGTCTCGGCGTCATAAAGCCCCCCAACAGCTCAGGGCAGATCGTCACAGCCTTCTTTTCCTCAACCAACTTCTGAATATGTACGTCCAAGCTATCCGTCCCGTTATACCGGACCTTCATCCCTGCCAAACACGAACTTACCAAAATCATCTGCTTCCACCTCATGTCCATTGCTTTTCACAACTTAAGTTATTTAAGTATAATCAAATTTTCTCATAGAGTCATCGTACGAAAAATAAAACTTCCTTCTTCCATATCAATCATGGTGCTTCTTCTACCGTATGACATTAAAAATGAAGAAAGCGAAGCCGTCCCGTAAAGTAGGGATAACTCCGCTTGATTTAAGATAGCCAAAACGGTTCTTCCTGTGCCAACATAACTAACGTCTAATTTCTAGACCTCACTAATTCACTATAAATTTAACCCGCGTTCCATCCGGATAATCTTCCAATTGATGACTTACCCATGATCCTGCGCCACGATTATCACTAGGGCTTATATAACGGATGTCTGCCCCTGCTCCTCCCTCTGCACACATCGCCATCGGCCACTCGTCACGGTCATATCCTTTTTTGGTCGGATATCCCTTTAAGGACTCTTTGCGATTTTCCTCAGCTCCGTCTCGGTCAATCGTACAAACCGAAGAATGACCGGCTGCAATTGCATCCTTAATATGCGCCCCGGTTTCCGGATAGCGAGAGGTTGGGAAGCTCAGGGTATACCCTGCTGCTGCCCTCTGCATGTTCACTACAGGTTCTGCATAAGCACTTTGTACGGATAAAATGGCAGCCAGCAAAAAAACAATAAGCCCTCTTATCATTACACACCTCCATATTCTGTTATTTGTCTATAGAATACGATTTGAAATGTGGAATTGTGTTAAATTATGGTATTTCAATGTAAAAAATCCCTACCCGCAAATAAGGTATAGCCATAAATTGTGGCAAAACAGTTTTCGGAGTACAGGCACGGATGGGCACCTGCCCACATACAATAAACAGACTCACAAGCCCGGTAAGTACCATAGGCCGGCAAGTTCGCAACTACCTCAGGAGGTGTCATCCGTGCCCGGACTATTTAGCGCTATCGCTCTGTTCATCAAGGAATTGACGCTGCTCGTCTCTTATGTGAAAAACAACGCCTTTCCGCAGCCATTGACTGAAAAAGAGGAAGCCCGACACCTGAAGCTGTTTGCCGAAGGCAATACGCAATCCCGCAACACACTAATTGAGCATAACCTGCGGCTGGTGGCTCATATTGTGAAAAAGTTTGATAACACCGGTGAAGATTTGGAGGACCTCATATCCATCGGCACCATCGGACTGATCAAGGCGATTGAGAGCTTTCAGACTGGAAAAGGTACCAAATTAGCAACGTTTGCGGCCCGATGTATTGAAAACGAAATTTTAATGCATCTTCGCTCACTAAAAAAAACACGCAAAGACGTATCTCTCCATGATCCTATTGGGACAGACAAAGAGGGCAATGAAATTACTTTGATTGATATCCTCGGCACCGAGGCGGACGATATTGTGGATAAGGTACAGCTCAAAATAGAGAAGAGTAAAATCTATCGTAACCTGGATATTTTGGATGAGCGCGAAAAAGAAGTGGTTATTGGTCGATTCGGCCTAGAAGCCGGAGGAGAAGAACGTACACAGCGGGAAATCGCCAGAGAGCTGGGCATTTCGCGCAGCTATGTTTCAAGAATAGAGAAAAGGGCGCTGATGAAGCTGTATCATGAGTTTTATAAGGTGAAGCGATAGAGATGTTGAAAATTGCAGTTTACTTTGAGAAATCTAAAGGGATAACATCCTTTTGGATTTCTTTGTTTATATTGAAAGCGCAGTACTGTCATTCTTTGATTCTAGTCCAGCGTAGCTTAAATAATCTTTCAAATAAAATTTTAGCAAGCGCTATTGACAAATCGATCGTCAATCTATACATTCTATATATATCGAAACGATATATATAGAATGTATAGATATAACTTAGCTATATGTGAACAGAGATAAATTCCCTTTGATTTCAGAAGGATAATTCACTGAGCCAGGAAAGAAGGGATAGATTTTATGTTGATTTATGTAATACTTGGGTTCCTCTGCGAAAAGGATATGACAGGATATGAAATCAAGCAGAAGATGACGTTAAGTACTTCCAACTTTATTGACGCCAGCTTCGGAAGTATATATCCTATGCTGAAAAAAATGGAAAAGGGGGAGCTTATCAAGTATGAAGAAGTGGTAGAGGAAGGCAGATTCAAAAAATCATATAGTATCACGGAAAAAGGGAAGAGTGAATTTATAGAATGGTTAAAAACACCATGTACTTTTTCCCCTTTTAATTATGAGTATTTGAATAAGCTTTTCTTCTATAAATATCTTGACGATTTTGAGGTTGTTCGATTAATCGCCAGCTTTCAAACCACTGTCGCCTGTGAATATAACAAGCTTGCCTTGATAGAAGAGAAACACGTTCATGAGATGAATGTATATGAGCACGCGACGTTGATGTTTGGCAAAGAATATTTTGAAATGATTATGAATTGGCACGATGGACTCACAAGAAAAATTACGGAAAAGAAGGATAATGAATATGAGAATGACAAAGAAATTTAAATTGCAGATTGCAGCTAAAAATGTGGATTTGTACAAATGGGTAACTGAGATGACTCCAGCTGAATATGAATCATTTTCAAAAGCTCACAAGGCAATGGGCAGTTATTTTGAAGATGGAGAATTCTATATGGTTAATGTGGAAAATATGGGGAATGAGATGATTGTTCAGCACTATCAATTAAAAGAGCACACCGAGGATCATTTGCGTTTCTACTCTGACAGGACAGAAGCGTATATATGGCGATGGATACCAGCCATTGTTGGAGTTCCATGGGAAATGAAGGTCACGCCTATTGATAACAACTCTTGCGAATTTAGTTGTACGATTGGAGCGGACTTTCCATCTCGGCTACTGGCTTTTGCAGCATGGATAAATGGTTTTGGTGGATTCTTTATGAGAAAACATTTAGCCGATGAGGGCGGAAAATTTGCTAAAGATATCGAAAAGAAATTTAATAACTACAGGTATGTATAAATCATGAACGAGCTGATCAGAAATATAGACCAGTCCCATTTCAAAGCGCGATCTGGTGCAGTGGGTGGAGTGTACAGCGAATGGCTTAAGCTTGAGATCATCAATGATCCAAACATTCTGAGTGCGAAAATCAAAAAGAAAAGAGACGGCTATAATACAGAGAACCTGTACATCCCGCTTATATTCGAACAAAGAAGAGCAAAAAACATTCATTTTGGCCGGAAAGGTTATGGAAAAGCTGCAACAGCTTGCACCTGAAGCCAAATTCAAGGGAAGTGCTACAATAACATTAACTGATGAGCGTGAAAAAGAGGTGGCTATTGGTCGATTTGGCCTGGAAGCCGGAGGAGAAGAACGTACACAGCGGGAAATCGCCAGAGAGCTGGGGATTTCGCGTTCGTATGTGTCCGCATTGAAAAGCGTGCATTAATGAAGCTGTACCATGAATTTTACAAGCAGAAGGGGTAATAGTTAAGTCTTTTCAGTTATTCTCTCTATCCTTACTTGTATTTCAAGGTTTTTCCGCTTCAATAATAACTATATTGCTATATATTTTCATTTAAAACGCAAATAAAAGCCTGTAGTGGTTTTCTACACTACAGGCTAAGAATGCTTGATATTATTGGGTATTTTTACTTCGTCAGGACAAGCTCCTCCGCTAGTTGGCTCTCTTGGATTGAATTTATTTTCCTACATACTCATCCAAAAAGCGATCTACTCTTTTGAAATATTCAGTAGGGTAATGGTTGATGGCATCGATGTGCTCTGTATTTTGCGGGTACCATACTTCTGCTTTTGGGTTATCTTTTAATGACTCGTAAATAATTTCTGTATTTTTATAACTAATTTGCTGATCTCCAGTACCATGAATGAGCATAACTGGCTTGTCTTGCATCTTTTTTACCGCATCCATAGGAGATATGGAATCAAGATCAACCTTAAAGGCCCAATTTGCCATCCATGTCGATGTATAACTGAATGGAAACGCAGGTAAACCTGAAAAGAAGGGCAAACCCTCTCTCAGAAATAGACCAGCATTACGAAAAGGACTATCCGCAATTACGGCTTTGATGTCATCACTTTCACTTGCGGCTAGCAAAGAAGTAGCAGCACCCATTGAAAAGCCGATAACTCCAATGTTATCACCCGTATGTTCTCTGGATTTTAAATAGCTTACAGCTCCTAGCAAATCGTATTTTTCATTGAGGCCCAGTGTAATCAAATCACCATCGGATTTACCTTGCGAGCTGAGGTCAAATGCCAATACATTGTAGCCTTTCGGAACGAAATGCTCTACTAACTTTGGCGTCCGCCCTTTGACTAAACGATTGCTCGTATATCCATGGACGACAATAATCGTCTTATTACTTGCTTTACCAGAAAGACCACTTGCAGGGAAGAAGGAACCTCTAATCGTATTATCATTTTTCAAACTCTTGAACTCGACCTCTTCGTAAGGAGTTTTATTGATATTCAATTCGTAGCTGACATTAGTGTCTCTAGGATGGTGCAACAAGGTGTCTACTACTTTATAAGATATAAAAAATACAAGAGCCATCACAAGCAAAAGCACGATTCCTATGCTCCATAAAATTTTCTTCCGTTTTTTCACACGAACGTTTAATGTCAGATCGGGTTGTAATGATGTTTGACTCATTCAGACTCCTCCAGTTTTTCTTTAGGTTGTATGGGTGCAAACAAATAAAAGGCATGCCCCTTCAGATTTTCCCACTCGGGATGATGAATAATACTTTCTCCAAGAGTTAAGCCCACTCCATTTAAGAAAGAGATATAGGCACGAGAGATCATTGCTGGAGAAAAGCTTTTGTTGAATTCTCCCATTAACTGTCCCTTGGCATAGACGCATTCGATCGCATCTGTCATTACCTTTATACTTTCAAGGACCTTCTGTGTAAGTTCAGGAAATCTTATTCGTTGTCCTAAGACAGATTGAACAAGCCGTAATTCATTTATATAGAAGTAGATATGGTTGAATTGTTCTGCCACCATGTTCTTAATCAATACGCCCGGCGTCCCCTCTTGTTGTAGACAAGCAAGCGATTTCGCCTGAATATCAGCAAGCGGCTCAAGGACAGCTGCGTAGTATAAAGCTTCTTTGCTAGGGAAATATTGAAAAATGGTTCCAGGAGTCACTCCCACACTCTGCGCAATGATAGCCGTTGTGGTATTCGAATATCCACTTTCTGCGAACAGGACAACAGCTTCTTCTAGGATACGTTTACGCCGCTCCAGTCTTTTTTCTTCATTGATGGGTCTTGCCAAATGTATTCCCCTCTCTTTAAGCTAAACTTTCGTTAATTAATTAAATGATCATTTATTTAATTAATAATATATCTTAAATTACGACTTATAGCAAGAGTGAATTTACTTACGAGCAGGATGAACCTCAACATATAAAAACAAGCCGGAGTGCTGCCCAACATGCGCCTCCGGCTTGTTTTTATCAGGTTATTTTGGATGAGTAGACGTTCCGCCTTCCTTAAATTTGATAAACCGGTGAAGATTTGGGGGACCTCATATCCATCGGTACCATCGGCCTGATCAAGGCCGCCGGAGGTGAAGAACGTACACAGCGGGAAATCGCCAGAGAGCTGGGGATTTCGCGTTCGTATGTGTCTCGCATTGAAAAGCGTGCATTAATGAAGCTGTACCATAAATTTTACAAGCAGAAGGGGTAAAACGTGTTAAGCGCAAATATATGAACTGCTTTAGGGTGTCAATAGGGGCCTTTTTCGTAATTATATCACTTAAACTCAATCATAAAACCATTTGAACAGTTGTTCCATCTTAATGTTAGGAATACGCGGGGGTTGCTTTTACTGTATGTGTCGTCATCAACAGCATTCTAGCAATAACTGTATATACAGCCTTGCGCTCATTTACGAATTGAAGCAATCAAGTGCTATATCTAACCCGGGTTTACTTCAGTCCATTTGAAGCTATGTAGACGACAATCTCTACCTGTTGATGAGTATTGATGTGTTTTTTCTGGCAGTCGCAATATGTATTTTATATTAGGGAATACATTTATTGAGAGATTCATATGAATATAAAATAATAATTTCAACAATATTAAATAATTTAACTAATGGAGGAAATCCAACATGACAAAATTTAGTCAGAATCCAAACGATTATTCTTTTTCAATTGATCCTGTCGTTATAGCAGAAGAAAATGTTTCAACTAATGGTGATTCCAAAAATACTTTTCCAAAAAATATTTTAATTGATAATAATCTTTCTTGGGAGAGCAGCTTAAGCGGTAGAGGTGGAGAATTGATTTTCAAATTAGATGAAGGCAAAACGATTAATGATATCCTCTTGGCTCAGCCAACCTTTAAAGCTTTTATTCTTACGTTTTCTCTTCATGGTTCAAACGACGGAGAAAATTGGTTTAGATTAGGTGAAGTAGAAGCTGTGCCAACTACTGCAAAAACGACTTACCAATTTAGCAATGAGATTCCTTTTCAATATTATAAAATAACTGTACTTTCATCTGGTCTGAATAATACAACAACCTATTATGGTGTACGATATATTCAGTTAAGAACCGCTTCAATCAATGGCGTTCCAGCCTATAGAAATTCCAATTTAAATCCCGCTATTGCGGAATAAAAATCAATGTGAGCATACTGCATCAATTCCTATATGCACATATACAAAAGAGGGGCTGGCTAATGCCACCCCCTTCTTTTTATTGAATTTTTTGAATCATGTTATAAATCATTTCAGCCGCTTCGGCACGTGTGATTTCCTGTTTTGCACGGAAGCTTCCATCTGGATATCCTTGTACTAAATTAATTTCGGTTAGACCAAGTACATCTTCTCTGGCCCATTCCACAATTTGAGAGGCATCTGAGTAGATATTGCTTTCTTGTTGTGGCGTAGCCTTGATAACGTTGTTCACCATTTTAGCCGCCTGCTCCCGATTAATGACGCGTTCTGGAGCAAATACCTTGTTACTAAATCCCCGAGCGACCTGATCTTTAATCGCTGTTTTTAGTAGATCAACATACCACGCCGATGGATTGATATCCTCGAAGCTTAAAGCCATATCCGTTTCGAGCGGTAATTTCAGGGAACGGACGAGCATCGAAGTGAACTCCATACGTGTTACAGGTCTGCTCGGCTCAAAAAGGGTTTGGGTCATACCCTTCACTACCCCCAAATCTGCAAGGGCATTAATCTTATCTTTATTAAATGCCCGTTCAATGTCACTAAAACGATTGGGCTTCGTTTCGACTGAAGGTGCTTGAATGATTGCTGTTTCAGTCAACTCCTCTACATCGGACTGAATCGGCTTAACAATCCCCCCACCTCCTGCTCCACCGCCTGAGGCTGAGGCTTCAGTACTCCCTGTTGTTTTACCGTTCGCTTGTTTAGCAATGGTACGCTTCCCTTGGCTGTTTTCTGCCCAAAGCTGAACAGCATACGATTGTTTCTCTTTAAGTTGACCCCAAATAAAGCTTCGATCCTTACCACGATATAACTCTGTTTGCCCTTCACTGGTGAGCACGAAAATATCATTTTTGTGTTCTGACTCCCAATGGATCATAAACTCGCTATTGGTCGTTTCTGTTTTCGAAAACGCAAATTCTGGAGACGGTAACGTTTCTACCTCGCCTTCTGTCTGTTTACCTTCACCGCTTGTGTTAACCGGTTTAACGGTAATACGATACACCGTGGAGCTGTCCAAGCTATCTACTTTAAAATTAGAGTTGGCCGTATGACCGATAAGCAGCCCATTTTGGTATACATGGTAGGTATCCGCACCAGGAGCTTCTTTCCACGTAACTACCAGATTGGTATCTGTTACATCTTTAAATGTCAGCTCATGATCTGGTATTTGGCCTGGGAGCGCACGATACGTAAATGGAGTCCACTCACCTGCGCCCGTTGTATTGACAGCTTGAATGCCGAACGAGTACATCGTACCGGGTTGGATACCTGAAAGCTTAATACTAGTATCCTTGGTATCCACGATTTCACCAGTATCTTTCCGAATTACAGCATATTGATAAGCATTTTTGGTTTCATCCCAGTTCAGCAAAATCTGGCCATTCCCTAGCTCTGTGACTTTGACGTTTTGCACTTGAGGTGGAAGCGTAAGCAGTTTTTCCCGCACAGGCTGACTGAACCCACTACGATTACCGCTGCTTACCTGAAAATCGTATTTTTTTCCACCTTCTAATCCGGATACAACTACACGTGATTCAGTGCTGTAATAATCCTGACCATTGATTGATACTTTATATTTGGTCGCCCCATCGACTGGGTCCCATACAATGGCAGCATCATGTTCCCGAACATCTACTGCAACAAGTTGTACAACCGATGCAGGTAGTGTTAATGCGTTGATAGTCGTATCTTCACCCCTACCACTTCGATTGTAGGCTCGTATTCGAATATTTGCGGTCATACCCGCGGGCAATCCATTAAAAGTATAGACATGGCTTCCTCGGGGAATCCGTACATCTGGCTCATCATTAACATTCAAGATGTATCCGTCAGCCCCTTGTACATCTTGCCAACCTACACTGACAGAATATACATCATTCTCCACACTAGCCAGCGTAGTTACCCGATCAGGTAATGTGATGACCCCTAAATGAGTATAATCTCCAAAGCCGGTTGCATTTTCAGCGGAAATGGAATAATCATACTCCGTTCCTGCCTGAAGTCCGTGATCAGCGAATTCAGTATACACATCCTTATAAACAGATGCTTTGTCCCGCTCCAGAGCATAGTATGTCGCCGTGATTACACGATTCCATTTCAAGTCGATTCCATCGTCCTTCACGGTTACATTTTGGAATCCGCTTGGGCTACCTGGCAGGCTTAAAAAAGACACATGTTTGGCCGCACCCTCTCCACTGGCATTCATAGCTGATACAGAAACATCGTAAAATTCTCCCGGTTTCATTCCCGTAATTGGATTATACACATCCTGTGTAACAGTATCCTTAAATATAACTTCGCCTGTACTAACATCCGTTGCTGTAATCTTATAGTTGTCAGCTGAAAGCACTGGCGTAAAATCAGCCATGATTTGTGCTGAAGTACGAGAAATGGTTCGTAATCGGATCTGATCCGGGGCATCAGGTAACGTTAACACACGAACCCGATTGGAATAAGCATTGCCCCCCACGTGATTACTGGAACGCACTTCATATTCGTATTGACGCCCTCCCTGTAGCCCTTTGTCTGTAAAAGAATTTGTCGGATGCGTAACATCCCAAATCTCATTCGTCGTTAAATTTCGGATGGTATAGACGTAACCATCATCAAGGCCCGATGGAAGAGTCCATTGCAGATCGACCTCTGTATTTCGTACGGATGACGCAGAAAGCTCAGCCGGCTGAGGCTGCTTCTGAATGCGAAGTGCTCTGCTGACCGTTTCAGAAATGTTACCCGCCTGATCTTTAACCTTGGCATGAACATACCATTCACCTTCATTTAAAAGGTTAATCTGAATTCCTGTATCAGCAGCTGTATCCCAATGCTCGGGTACATCAGGGCTGTTCGTGATTTTATACTGCATCGTGGATGGTTCGATCCCCGAATGTTGGTCCGCATATCGTATCCCCACTTGAATGCTCGTATCCTTCCATTCACGCGAATCCGGTATCAGCTGGATCGTAGGGGGTTCCAAATCAACATAAGATGTTGCGAACACCGGATCACTCCGATTTCCAGCCGCATCCACAGCTTGAGCAGTCACTTTTACGATGCCAGAACTATTTAATACTCCCGATGAACCAGGAACATAATTGCCAGAGCCCATTTGATATTCGTAATGTATTGCTGAAATATCCGTTCCACCCGAAATAGCAAATTGTACTGGCTTATTGGTGTATCCGGTGGGCATCGTTACCTCGGAAAACGTAACCTCCGGGGGCGTTGGCTTGGTTCGATCAATCATGACCGATTGAGTCACGATTGGACTAGGCACGTCCAGATTATTGATTGTCCGTGCTGATAGTTCGTACAGCCCTTCCGCATTTAATGTAAAAACACCATTGTATGTCTGCCACTCCCCTGCTGAACTCAAACGATACTGCGTCATCTTGATTCCATTTGCAGGATCACTTCCTGAATCAATGGCAATATTCACATTGTTGATCGTTGGACCCACCTCGCTAGCTCGGATAGCAGGAGCAGTCGGTCCCTTTTTATCAATAGTGACTTCCTTGCTTACTTCTTGGCTCACATTACCCACGTTGTCTATGGAGCGGGCATAAACCGTGCTTTTGCCATCTTGATTAACATGGAATGCTCCACCATAATCTTGCCAACCTTGATTAATAACGCCCGTCACGCGAAATTGTGTATGGGCCAGCCCAGAATAGTCGTCCGCTCCTGGCTGCATTGTAATGGTATAGTCATTACTGTTGCCAGTTGCACTTATGATCGGTGGCGTCGGCGGCATTTTGTCTATCCTGACATTCCCGGAAGAAAGACCACTGTACTGGTTGTTCACGTCTACAGTCCGGGCATAGATTGTATTTACACCATGATCATATACAGTAAAGGGTCCTGTGTACTGTTGAAATGCTCCACCATTTAGGCTGTATTCATAGTATTTCAGCCCTTCAGGCGCCACGTCTCCATTGATCCAAACCGTTACAGGTCCTTTGGTCCATCCCGTACTTGCTTGGCCCTCAGCCCCTGCATTAATCTGGGGTGGTTTAGGCATCAGATCTGATTTGGGAATGACACGGACTCCAAACTTGGATATTTCATTACTAGTCTGCTGGTTAGTACCCATAGCTCTAAAATACCGAATATCTTTTAACGTAATAGAGTCTGTGATCTCTACCCATTTCCCTTGATAAGAGCTACTGGCATAAAATTTTGTGACATCGGTCCATGTATATAAATTCGTTCCATTAGGCTGCCAACTGTTACCCGCTGCTGCATTAGAAACATATATATTAGTATGGTAAGACCCTTCGATATAAACAAAAATCTTATAATCCGATGTCTTAATAGATCTTCCAATATCAACAAAACGGTGTGCAGGCTGCGTAGTACCATCGCATTTATATCTTGCTGAACCCGTACCATTATAAACTTCAGTTGCTCCTATTCCATTTCCTGACCATAATCCCCAACTGTCACCCCCACCAGGTAAATTATTTTGGCAAAAGGGTCCACCGATGATCTCTTGGGTAGCAGCTGATACCCTCTCTGGAAATATAGGGAGGGCGGTTAACATGATCATTACAGCTAAAAATCCATATACCCACTTGCTATACTTCCTTACCTTTCGCTTATTTCTTGGATACATACATTTCTCCCTTGCTTTATTTTATTTTCAAAGAGTTTTACAAACTCGTTTCGGCCAAAATAGAAAAAGCACCCCAAACGAAGGCGGTTAAGCCTAAGTTTGAGGTGCTTCCTCAATGCAACGAGTATGTTTTGAAGTTATTATACTTCGTTCTAAACGTAATGTAAACAGCACGACATCATTTAAAATTCATAAATTCTTGTATTCCACATTATTCCACATCTCAGGATTAGCCTTGAAGACTTAATTAACGTGAATGCCCAAGTTCCGAAAAAAGCCGCGCAAGTTCTGACTATATGAGTCCTGTATAGCGGAAGATTCCTTAAGAATATTTTGCATACTGTTCATAAATGCGGAAGCTGAAGTCGTATCAGCCTTGTCAAACCGGTTCTCTATTCGCGTGTTATTTAGCAACTCCGCAATCTCTCCTGTACGTTCCTTATATTTCTCAATCCATTTGGGGTTTTGAGGAACCTTTTGGGCAAAATCTATCAGCTGACTCAGTCCATTCCCTCCACCTTTAATGTCATTGATGAATGCTGTATACTTTTGGGGGTCAGCCTGCTTCATCAATTCCGACATTTTGACGTAATCCTCAGGGGCACCTAGCGGACGGTCTATTGGAGTCGTGTAACTAATATCTCCGGTCTCTGGATCAATTGATCGTGTCAAAGCAATAGCAGCTATCTGGTTCATGGTTTCCAAAAACTCTTTGGCCTTGTCACCTTCCATATAGTGGTCTGCAATATACTTGGATTGGGAAACTCCCATCTCCAGTAGCACGGTTCGCTGGCTCTCATCTGTTACTGTACCATTGACGATAAAATTGGATTCAATCATACTGTACACCGCATTGGAGACTTCTTCTGGCTGACCTTCTAAAACTCGGTTTAATGAATCGTTGATCTGGGTTGTACCGAAATACTTAGCAGACTGTGATACAATAGCTCCTTCAGCCAGCTGCCTACCGGTTTCGCTAATCTCTACGGAGTCTTGAATAACCAATTCGGAGCGTTTTCCTTCATAAAGCTGGGGGGATTGGGCTTGCTTTGCTGCCGGATTTATCCGCAAGCTACTAGTGTTAATAACGGCTCGTTGCATTCTAAGGGGCTCAAAATTCATTTCATTTCCTCCTGTCATTTGGTAACAGGCACTCTAAGTCGTATGTATAATGTAATGTGACCCTGTTTCTATATATATCGGACAAAGCACATATGGAATGAATATATGCTTTGTCCTAAAAAATGAACAAATATTAAAGCAGTTAATCAACCGCCATAAATACTGTAAGCGAAGTGATATACAATATCTGTGTCTATAATCGAAGTACCCCTAACCTGAGCAGCTACCCCTGAGAGATCAAAATAGTGTGTAAAACTGATTGGTCCAGACAGGTATTCCGCAATACTTCCAGTTGAATGTGGCAGGGAAACGGTAACACTAAAGGCCCCATTCTGATCCGTATAAGCTGTGCCTGTACGAGTGCGATTGCCGCTGCCTTCAGTCCAGTTCTGATTTAACCATGTCATATCAACAGGCGCATTTGCAACAGGATAATTATCAGTTGTAGTAACGACACCCTTCACAGTAAAATCACTGGTTCCAGTAACACGGTAATGACGACCGTAAGAATAGGTTGGGTAGTCATTAGGGCCATTTTTAGAAGAGTCGTAACCGTTAATTACAATTTTTCCAGCCCGAAGTACCGGTTTAAGTGTTAGTGTATACAAATGGTCAGCTGAATACTGATTGGTTGTGTATACTCGTACATAGTAGGTTCCAGTATTTAAAGAAACATTGTGATTCGTTTGCGGGAGAAGCACCATCTGGTTGCCGCTGAGAGCTCCATAAACTTCCGCTTTGTAACCGTAGCTTTCCGAGGTACTATCCAGCTTTACATTTAATGCATCATAATTGCGGCTCGCAGGGATCGTAATTTGATACCAGTCGTTATCAATGCCTGAATGGATGGAACGTGAGTTAAGGGAAGATCCACCCGTACTAAAGGTAAAGTTATAAGCATGAAAAGCGCTCTCATCCGGTTCATATGCATCGTAGCTGGAACTTGTATCGACAGTGAGATAGAAGGGAGCATTAATGCTAGAGCCCTTCTTGGCATGAACTGCAATCGCATAAGCCTTTTCGGATCCGATAGCATTGCGCGCTCCTACGTTTTCGGGAAGTGATGCAGCCCCCTGTTCATAATTGTTAAAATAAGTACCGTAGGTAGAAGCATCTATTGGATTGGGGTTGATGTCACCTGTCGTCATATCAAACTCGTATAAGTATAAGTCATAGTCAAGCTGTGCTGAAAATGGACCATCCAGCTGAGCCTGCAACAATTCGCCAGGCTGCAAATAGATCGGATATAAAAATTGTGTACCTCCCTCTTCCGTAATCGTACCGGAATACGTAGCAGAAGAAGCTGTGGCTGTGGCTGTGGCTGCCGCTGGGCTTGCTTTCAGCGAAGGAACAGTTTCTTTTTTCAATGAGGGTGTCTCTGGTGTTTTGAAGTTGATATCTTCCTTCATTGCATACACCGAAGAAGTAATACTGTCCGGCTTGTCTGCCCGCGTTAGCTGCTTAATGACGTTTTCATTTACAGTTGTTAGCTGAACATCAGACTCCGCCTTAATCGCTTGGTCCGATACCCCCTCTGTGCTTTGACTCGCGTTTGCAGTCAACCCGAAAGCAAACAGGAGCATCGTGCTTAGCATAACTGCAATAGCCTTTTTGAATCTCTTCATACTGAAATCCCCTCTCAAATGGTTTAAGGAATTCCCGCTATTCCCCGGATAAACCAGGGTACTTCTAGGCTGTATGACTCTATCATAAAACACTTCTAGTTCTAATGGAAGATACTGTACTAAATATTTTTATTTGTAATATGTGATATCAGGACCAATGGCGTATATAGTCATATGATGTGGCTGAATCAAAAAAAACATAAAGAGCCGCCTTTTTCGATAATGGAAAGCCTCAGCAAGCCATTGCGAAAAAAACGACTCTTATGTATTACTCTACTATGTTAAAAAATGCTTAATTTCTAATACTGTAAGCAAAAAGATAAATAATATCCGTTGCACTAATCGAGGTGCCGTCGACCTGAGCCGCTACCCCTGTAAGATCATAATAGTGCGTAGAACCAATGTCACCCAAATAATCTACATTTCTTCCTGTAGATTGTGGAAGGGATAGTGTCACACTGAATGCCCCGTTATTGTTCGTATACGTAGAAGCTGTTCTGGTACGGTTACCGCTGCCCTCGCTCCAGTTCTGATCCACCCAAGCGACAGTGACAGGCGCATTGGGAACCAGTTGACCATCCGTCGTTTTAACGACACCATTCACGATCAGGCTGCTGCCTCCATTAATACGATAATGACGACCGTATGAGTAAGTTGGATAGTCATAATAGCCATTGGAGTTATAGCCGGTAATTTCAATTTTCCCAGCCTTGAGTACCGGTTTGATCGTTAGTGTATACAAATGGTCGGCTGAATACTGACTTGTGGTGTACACTCGCACGTAGTAGGTTCCTGTATTTAAGGTAACATTATGATTCGTTTGTGGCAGAAGCACCATTTGATTGCCAGTAAGAGCTGCATATACTTCCGCTTTGTACCCATAGCTTTCCGAGGTGCTATCCAGCCTTACATTTAATGCATCATAATTACGGCTTGCCGGTACTGTAACTTGATACCAATCGTTATCAATACCGGAATGGATGGTGCGGAAGTTAATCGAGGAACCCTTGTCATTAACAGTAAAATTATAAGCATGGAAGGCACTGTCATCCGGCTCATAGGCATCGTAGTTGGAGCTTACAGCTACAGTTAAATAGAAAAGATCATTAATGCTAGAGCCCTTCTTGGCATGGACTGCAATCGCATAAGCCTTTTCAGAACCGGCTGTATTGCGAGCTTCTACGTTTTCGGGAAGGGACGCAGCTCCTTGTTCATAATTGTTAACATAAGTCCCGTAGTTGGAGACGTCTATTGGATTTGAATTAATATCACCTGTCGTCATATCAAACTCATATAGGTACAAGTCATAGTCAAGCTGTGCTGAAAACGGCCCGTCCAATTGAGCCTGCAACAGTTCGCCGGACTGCAAGTAGATCGGATATAAAAACTGTGTACCTCCCTCTTCCGTAATCGTACCGGAATATGTAGCGGAGGACGCTGTAGCTGTGGCATTCGCTGATGCTGACTTTGGACTTGCTTTCAGCGAAGGGGTAACTTTCTTTTTCAAAACAGATTTCTGCGGTGCTGCCAAGTTGATGTTTTCTGTAATGGTGTACACCGAATCTGTAATGCTTGCGGGCTTGTCTGCCCGTGTTAAATCTTTAATGACGCTTTCTTTTTCAGTTGTTAGCTGAACATTGGACTCCGCTTTAATCGCCTGTTCCGTTTTACCCTCTGTGCTTTGACTCGCGTTCGCAGTCATCCCGAAAGAAAGCAGGAGCACCGTGCTTAGCATAACCGAAGTTGCCTTTTTGAACCTATTCATACTGAAATCCCCTCTCGAATGTTTTAAGAAATTTCCGCTATTCCCCAGATACATCTGGAAAACTTCTATGCTGTCTATCTCTATCATAAAGCAATTCTGGTTCTAATGGAAGATACTTCTTCAAATATTCTTATTTGTAATCCGTGATAATTTTGTCACCGCTTTTGGAACTATGCCTGAGGCAGAGCACTGAACATCCCTGTCTACTTTTTTATCCTAAAAATCACGACGAAGAAGGCTACCCTAATTAAAAGGGAGCCTTTTTTTGAGTTTCAAGCTAAAAAACTTGAACACATATCTTGAGCGCACATAATGCACCTTTCGTAAAACACGTAAAAAGTTATTTTGAGCGCTGTGCTTTAATCTCGCATTCATGTAGAGTGCGACGGTTGTCGATCATGACGCTGCTCATGCGCTTGGAATTTCAATCCACGCACTCATATAGAGTGCGACTCAGTGTTTAGGGATAATAGTGCTAAACTAGGTCAATTTCAATCCACGCACTCATGTAGAGTGCGACCGTAACCCACGTAAGGCGGCATACAATAAGGTGTAATTTCAATCCACGCACTCATGTAGAGTGCGACTTCGCTCATATGAGTGGGAAGCTTGCTCCATGATGATTTCAATCCACGCACTCATGTAGAGTGCGACGATACTTGCGTGTCTTGACCGTTTTGTTTTGGATATTTCAATCCACGCACTCATGTAGAGTGCGACCTGGTGGTTTGGTTCAAACCTCTGTGGAGTACGGTATTTCAATCCACGCACTCATGTAGAGTGCGACGTGGGTGTGATTATCAGGTTATACGATCCTGTTATTATTTCAATCCACGCACTCATGTAGAGTGCGACTTTGTATAGCAGTAGAGGCATTCATCCATAGCTTAGGTATTTCAATCCACGCACTCATGTAGAGTGCGACTCATGTCCCCTCCATTGTCATGGGTAATACCGCAATTTCAATCCACGCACTCATGTAGAGTGCGACTACTTGTCATATTTCACCTGTGTTAATTCAGATTATTTCAATCCACGCACTCATGTAGAGTGCGACAGCGAAAATGCAGTAATTCATACCCTAACGATATCAATTCCACACATTATCGTAAAAACTGATGCCTAATAAGCTTGGATCAACTATTGACTTTTAAGGATAAAAAGCCATTCCAATACTTTTCGACAAGTTTCGAGGTGCGAAGGACCCGGGATTTTCATGTGCGCTTGGGGTTCGCACCGAATCGGCTTCTATATAGTACCCTATTTTTAGTGAGCAGATCAATTAACTTAGTTTCGACACTATTTTACCATAAAAACCCTGCCATTCTCCTATTTATACGATATAATAAAAGATATGGATAGTTCTTTTTTTACTACAAGTCACATCGAATTACCCATAAACATACATAAAAAAGGGGAATACAGATGAAGAAGTTAAGCGTATTTATGTTAGTATTATGTTGTTTTTCTATTTTGGCAGCATGCTCAACCGATCCTATTAAAAAAGATTTAATTACTTATGTGAATGATGGAATCCTTCCCTTGGCACAAGATGAAAAAACAGTAACTGCCAAATATGAATCCGTGACCGGAGATAAATATACAGACGATGAAACACTATATAACACTTTAAGAAACGATATTATCCCTGGATACACCAAGTATCTTGATAAAGCAGAAGCTATAAAGACAGAAACTCCTGAAGTGCGAGCTGTCCACGAAATCTACATCAAGGCGATTAGCACCCAAAAAGAAGCACTCATCTCGATGGTAGATGGCTTTGAAAAACAGGATATGGCTTTAATCAATGATAGTAATACCAAACTCAGCGAGGGTAACAATTTATCCAGAGATTTTGCTGAAAAGCTAAACGCACTTGCCAAAGAGCATAATGTGGAGATGAATAAGAAATAAGGTTTAAAACTCCCTTCTCGGGAGTTTTTTCTATATACCTACGAATACTCGAAGCAAATAACCGCTTTACCCAATTCTCTATCATAAAATAAATAGACTTTATCTGCCCCGAACGCTTGAAAATAATATCCCGTGAAAGAACCGATATAGGTAGAAGTCTCACCATTGGCGCGTTTAGGTACATGAAGCAAGTTGGTATGTTCGAACTGGAGCATCTCTTCGATAGATTCACCATATTCCTTTATATAGCTTTGGGCCTCTTCGGACTGAAATGCGATATCATCCAATATACCGTTGACTTCAGGAAAACTCACCCCCCAACCGCTGGATTTCTTTTCCTCAAAATCACGGGTGAGTTCTTCTACAGACTCTTTGGCATCTCCAAGAGAGGAATAAGGGTAAATGTTGTTATTTTGCAGGAAAAACGCTTTGCGGGATTGATAATCTTGTTCATTAGCTACATATGCACGCTCCACTTCATCCAGAGACATGACTTTCCTTTTCATGCGTAGATTTGCTTTATCCCCGGTGGATTTCAGCGCTTCATAGGCAGCTTCCAACTGCTCTTTCTGATGAAGGATAAAATAATCCCAATCCGCTTCGAATTTGTATTTACCATCCATCACATCGAACCCCAGCATATCTTCCTTCGTGAATGTGGTGTGAAATGACTGGGTATCCTCACCTACACAGCCCTCGTGAATTTCTTTTACAGAAACAAAATGCAACCACTCGTCCTGCTCCGGGAACAAAAATTGAAGATTAATCGAGCAAATTGGCAAAAAATGCTTCTGATAATGTTCAAGATCGCCAACAAATACGTCCTCATATGCTGGAAAATTTTTGATGTATCTCTCAGGTATATTCATAGTTGCCCCCTATATTTTCTCTTCAACTCTTTTTTCTTTTGTTGAATATCCATTATATATATATGTCCTCCTCTATGATGTATGGTCTATACCCATTTCATTGAATGGTAACAAACGGGTTTGAAATTCGCTATAAGTGGGCCGTCTACTTTCTGTTGTGTTGGTTCAATGCGATTAAGATGGTGACAATTAATCCGATCAACGCAACCAGCAGCGTACCGAACATCATCATTAATGTCAAAGCATCTTTAACCTCCACAGCCCTCACATCCTTTGCAGGAGACTAGCCAACTGCCCACCCAAGCCATTTTGTCGTCAGCGTAGCAACTACACCTATGGTTTGTTATGTACGGGCATACATTTCCTCTTCTACTCTTTCAATCGCTTGAATCAACGTCATGTGAGGGTCCTCATGCTTATACTGAATGGCCTGTTCGCCTGTACCGCCAGCATCACACCATTCCCAGTACATATGCACATCTACGGATTCCAGAAAATATACAGATAAGGCTTCGACCGGATTCATAGCATACATCGCCATAAAGGCTTCATTCGAGAGTTGCTCATAACGCAGGTATTCGTCTTTCATCAGGTAGAGTAGCTGCTGGATTGTCTGTTCATTCACATTGATGATACGATGGATGAAAGCATTGCGTCTTTCAACGCTATTCAGTATGATTTGCATAGCATGACGCATCTGCACAGCGTCGGGACTGATTTTGAGCAGGTGAATTAAATCATTAGTGGTTAAATTAGGGTTCCAAGGAGCTGGCTCAATAATCCGTGTCCATGCATCGTTATGCCCTCTTTCAAAAACCTCAATCGCGTCCGAAACATTGACACCGATGGTTTGCCATTTTCGTTGAAGTGCATCCACAATATGATAATAGTGTAGCTCTGCTGCTTCCTGCTCTCCCTTTTCTTGCTCCCACACCTGATTCATGCGTACAATATCCTTGATCGCTTGCACATTCGCTTTCCGTTTTTCAGTCACAGGTATCATCCTCCATTGAAATTCTGGTAAAATAGCAATAGCAAAGCTAAGGGTATGTTCGTTACATCCCTTTGGGTTGTAGTATATTCGCATTGGCGAATAAATCGTATATGCATTATATTATTCGCATAAATGAATAATGTCAATGAGTTTTTAGGAGGTTTCTTTTTCTTGCTAAAATTAAATATAAGGCTCAAAGAAGTGTTAAAAGAGCGCAATATGACGCAAATGCAGCTTTCGGAAAAATCAGGTGTTAATCAAGCAAGAATCTCGCAGCTTTGTAAAAATGGAAGACAAGAAGTAAACTTGCTTATGCTTGAAAAGATCGCTCATGCTCTGGAGATCAAGGACATTTCCGTGCTAATGCAGTTTGAAGAAACAGAATAGCGTGGTTTGTGCATGTTAAGCGTAGGAATAGATTAAGGAGTCTGTTTTAAAACAGGCTTCTTTTTTGGTGTTCAGCTTTTTAGGGTGGTAGTCCGAGCAGTTCCACAACTATAAAAAAGTTAGTTCATCAAGATGAGTCCATTAGCATTTTAACCAACACAAAAAAGGCTTGCCAAGTTCTAAGGCAAACCTTTTTTATGTTTCAAAGAAAAATGAGGAATGTCATAGCTGTGCTACATGTGTGGTATGAAAAATACGTGCTTTCAATTCATGCTGCTATATAAGGTGCAACTAAAATTTACAAAAAATTAGGATTTATTGTTGATGAATTTCAATCTACGCTCCTACATAAAGAGCGACTCAACTTAAGGAATGTGTTCACACTTACGGTTACGCGATTTCAATCCACGCTCCTACATAAAGAGCGACTGGGATAGATAATAATAGCTTCTGCGCTGATTGCCGTGTTTCAATCCACGCTCCCATGTAGGGAGCGACAGCACGCGTTACAAAGCCTTACCCAGCAAAGCTTTGTAAACGCTTTTTCGCGAATCTCTTTTCAACTCACCCATAAATGTTAAAAATCACACCCCAAAATCGCTGAATCCCTTGTCTGGCGCGGGGTGCGAATGTTCCGGGGATTTCATGTGCACTTGGGGTTCGCACTAATTAACCCCTATTTACTGTTATTGTTAAACATATTTACATAGGCCATATGTGGAAATAAAATAGGATTGTTAATGAGCATCAACAATTGATTCAATTGAAAGGTAAGAGAAAGTAATGCAATTTCTTGTTGCTTTCCTCGATTCTCATACACACGGTAGTTCTCCATTAGCAAAGCTTTCTCTAACACAGAAGATGGATTTTCCGCCTTGAATTTTGCTTTTATGTCATCGTAGTTGACGTTCTCTTTATGATTTAATGCGTCACTCCACGAAGCAAGATCCTGCAAACGAGATGACAGCCTCACCTTAAGCCGCTCACCCTCGGGATGGATATTAATATCAAAAGGTTCAATATATCTAGTCGAACTCTTACTCAGAGTATGACACAATATCTGGATCGGGCGCGTAGATGTTTGCGTGAGTTTTTTTCTCTCGTCTGGTTTAGGTTCCTTCTCCTTAGACATAGGTAATAGTAGCTTACCTTTAGCATCTGATTCATATGAATATTCTCCCATAGCGATACCATTAAACATACGCGTAATCGACTTGAGAGAAGTACTCAGCTTTGTAATGCTTCGTGACCAATCCGTGAGAACCTTCATATCTTTCTTCATCACATTCTTGCTCTTGCATTGCACAACCACGGCAACCGCTTCAATCGGAATATATTTAATACGACCGTGTCTAAAAATATAAGGGGTATACTGTTCATCAAAAATGGCCAGATCCACCTCTTTGGAGACGTGCCCGTGTGAGTCAATAAGAAATACCGATTGTTCAATGGAAAACTTACGAGGAATAATCTGCTCGAACAGAGATTTCCAGATATCTTCACGAAAGGTTCCACTGGTCACATGATGTCTTTCCGCCGCCATGTTGAGCTGACTGGTAATGCTTTTTTCCAAATGTATATAGTTTTGGGAAATCTGTTGGATCACTTTGGTCGCGTCCTCTTTGATCTCCTGCTGAATTGATCTATGAGATCGTTTCTTTTTCGACATCCGGTTCACTCCCCTGTTACCCTGACCATACGTCCATAGCCAGCATTCGTTTTGCCGCCAATTCCTTCATGTTCCAGTGCGTGCACTACAATTTCCTCTGCGATGTTGAGCCACTGTTTGGTTTGCACCTCTTCCAATCCGTCTATAGCACAGGTAAGCACGAAGCGGAAGTGAGAAGATACCGCCAAAAATGGAAGCGGAATAGGATCGTCGTCATCGCGCGGTGCAGCATCCATCTTTGGATCAAGTTTCTGTAGCTGAATGGCGTTATAGGCTTGATGATGCGGTGTCATTACATCCTGTACGAGCGCACTACCGATCGAATGGGGAGTTACCCACGCATCGTGAAAACAAATATAGCCCGCCTGATCCTGAGAGCCGAACAGAGCTGTGTAGTATTCATGGTCTGCGAGAAAATCGGAATTTTCCTTTCCTAATACATGGTGACAATAATGTGCTGCCAGCCCTTTGATCGCACTGCCAGGAATATAGGGAACCCCATAGATACGGTGCAATGTGAGCGAAATTTCCAATGCCGAAACTCCACCATGACCGATCAGCAGCGGTGAGACATTTTCCATCACAAATTCATTTATTCGGGACAGACTTAAATTTGCTTCCAGCGCTTGTTTATACTGATCAAAACGGGCTTGATACCATTCCTGTTGCCCTTTTAATTGCCATGCAGACTTATGCCCTTGGATAACCTGTTCGTACAGTGCCGCTTTGTCTTTCCCTTTGTCTGGGGGATTCTGTACAGCCTGACAGAGTGTTATCTTTTGTGCGTTTAAATCCGTTGTGGCCTGTTTGGTAATCGCAAGATATGCATTCAACACCATTCCCCCCTTCATCATGTATCCATACTATCCGACGCTTCTACTCGGAGAATGGCCTCCGCATATCGTTTAAACCAGACGGCTGCCTTGAGCGTTCTTTGGGACAAATCACGGTACTCCGTCATGTGGGGAGAAGAAAGTTCTTTTTCCCAACTGGAGATTCCCAATGCTGCCTCCATATCGCTAAGATAACGCCCATGATTAGAAGACGGGTCATTGCCTGCTTTACTTTCAAAAAAGGCAACCGTCAATCGCAGTCCGTTCACCAGCAGCATCGAAGGAAATAACTGGCACAGCCGACCATATTCCTTGTCGTTACTACTGGATTCAATCTGCCGGATACTATGGAGTGCTTTTTCGGCATATGTATGGGCTACCGATTTCATAGCGCTCCCCCTTTGACATAGCTACACCGGATTCTCCCCTTGCCTACGGTGGCATTTCCTCCAATTTGCAGGTACGTCTTCTGTGGCAATTCATCCAATAGCTTGCGCCCATTCATGTTATGCTGTTGACCGAGAGCCGGATCGGACCAGATTAGTCCATACAAGATGGATTCTGTCGGTAAATATTCCTCATTCCACAATGCACCATCTGCAACGATTTTTACATTTTGATCAATGCGGATACGGGGTACAATCTCGCTGCACATCGTTACAAAATACTGAAAAGCTTCATCGGATACGAGCGCGATCCGCTCGGTTAGCATGGACTGAGAAATATGATCATCGGCAAATAACTGCTTCGCCAGCCAATCCACCCAAGCTGTGAAGGCAGGGTCCTCTACTGCTTCATTGACAAATTCGTCAATATACAGCTTGTCTTTACCCGTTGCATGATCCCGCTTCCTCAGTTGACTCAGGGAATGAACTACGGACTGATCCTGATCCTGCTTTGGTTGCACCAGCTCCGACAGCTTGGATACATTCAATTCAGGCATGGCTATAGCGGCTGCTTCTATATCTCGTTTGAACCGTTTCAGCACGAGTGGGCAAGTGATATATGCGAAAGTACCATAGTGACTGGCGATTGGAAAAGCCAAAATTCTGGCATCCGTCATCACCAACGCTCCCGCATTCCCCTCATCTGCGCCCTCAGCATCATCTGCGCTCCGACTACTTCCCTTACCAAAAGCAACATCCAGCCACTTATCTGACTGCTTGTGGTTTCCATTGCTGAAAAAATCCCGATGCACTCCCTTAATGCTGGAGCCTGGCAAATAAGGCCATTCTGTTACTTTTTCTCTCATCATCGGCATATCGACGATGCCCACGCCCTGTCCTGCACCCACATGCACCGGAGCCATACAATGCACCATATACATTCGACTGTCAGTTCCCATTTTCCATCCCCCTCATTGATTCCATTGGAGTCCATATCCCCCACGTTGCCAGTCCGTAACCATCTTGCTTGTCAAAAAATGCATGTCGACGATCTTCATCAGACATGGACGCAAGCCATTTGCTGCGAACCAATTCTACTGGATCGCCCTCCATGACTTCAAAAAAATAGACACTGCCTGCCGGAGCCATACGACGTACGGCTTTAGCTTTATTCTTACCGTAGCTCCAGCCCGAAACGGCCTGCCAACGGGGGACACATGCCCAGCGCAGCTTGAGCTTGATGGGTAGTTTATGGTCGAGCTTTTCGGTCGATTCCAATTCCTCATTTAACCAGCCTGGTAGCCAGCCCTTGGAGAAATAGGCGGGAGTGGTCAACACCATACGCACATATTTGGGATGAGTGGCTACTGCTTGCAATACCTTTTCCGGACATGTCCAGATATCACTTTGCTTTTGCGAATCCTCAATTTCCTGAAAATGTGCCAGCCTCCGTTTCCCTCCCAAGGAATGAAGACCGTTGATCTTGCCTGTCCAGTTCAATTCCTCCGGTATCTTCACATGGGCGACAAGCGACAGGTCGGGTGGAAGCACCAGCGATTCCGTAGAAAATAAAGCCTTATCCATGGCTGTACACGTATTCGGCTGGATCGCCGTATGCGTGCGTACCTCACGGGCAAAGGGTGCGATGAAATGTTCTGAGGAGGACGTTTTTTTCTTCTTCTCTGTCTGCTGATTCCGCCATTGCCCAATGGCATCCGACCATTCCTGTGGTGAAACCTCATCGCAGAGCCACCGAATCATCCATTCCTCCGAGACGTAGGCGGGAGCGGATTTTAGGTTTTTTTTAATGTTCTGCGTCATCCCAATCGGCCACAGCTTGTCCTCATGCAATCCGGTGTTGCCAGTTCCAAGGAAGCCTTGCTTGACCTGTTCTTGTTCTTTCGGAGGCTGGCAAGGTCTTCGCACATGGACACTAATACTTCCTTTTTTGTCCCGATCTGCCCCATGATCCGACTCTGGTTCATATAGGTCCAGATCATGCGGCATGGGGTAAAAAAGCCTGTCTTCCAACATATATATCGGGCCACGCACATCCACCTTTGCCAAAGTCGAATATTGTGAGCATTGTTGGCGCATCAAAGTACGCAAGGTTCCGGCTATCACCCCTGGCGTTACGGTATTCAAGCTATGTGCCCGGGCGCCGGGCATAGCGCCGAACGGCCTTCCGTCCCGAATCATCAGCGGATCAAGAGGCTGAATCTGTATGCTGCGTTCCATCGGTTCCACCCACTTTCTCCAAAGTTATTGCAATCACGCATTGTTCTGCCAGCCGATGCAGTAGCGCAAGCGGATCAAAGTGGGATTCTCCCCCTGTCTCCTCTAATCCGGTAAATAAGGATAATACTTTTTGTATCATATTGTCCTTGGATATATGTGCGGGCTTCTTCTTTATGATCAGCCGCCGTACTTCTTGTAGTAGCAATTCACCCAAGCCTTCTTGTGGCACAGTCTTATGAGCTTGTAAATTCCCATACTCCGTATGAAGCTGTCTCAAGGCGTAGGCAAATCCTGACGAAATATAGCCTGACTTATATAGTGCCTTCATCTCGTTGATCGTCTCCACCGGCTGATCGCCAAAGGGAAGGCTCACCTTCATTTCCTCACTACCGCTTCTCTTTTGAAAATAAATAGCCAATGAATTACGGCGTACCTTTGCCAAAGCTTCTGTTGCCCGTGCCAGTTGCAGCGACTCTTCCAATGGCTCCATCATATGTACAATGGCAATTCCCACCGAAAACGTAGGCAGCCTTATCCCATCGGAAACAGCTTGCTTCATATTATGGATAAATTCCTCTTGTATTTTTCCAGCAGCATCCAAACAATAATTAAGTGGGAGTAACGCCATGACATCATCACCACCGCTGTAAATCATCTGGCCCGCGCAATGTTGAGTGACAATGTTATCGACTTGTGACGCAAACCTGGAGAGCTGCTCCGTGAATTTCTGATGCTCTTCCACAGTCCTCATGCCACGCAAGCAATTACCCATATGATCCCCATCCCCTACAATCAAAGCATAATAGGAGGTCGGGCTTTTTTTTATTTCATCATATAAAACATCCAATTTTCTGGTAATTATCCGTGTCATCTTGTCTGGCCATTCCTTGAATAACTGAGTAGATGCCTGTTGCTCCGTCATCAACTCCATGATCGCCTCTTCCACCCTGTTGGGGTAAAACAAACGCGAGTCGTAAGTGTCCGCTTTACCATCTGCCATTTTGGATATGTCCACATGTTCTTTTAAGTGTTCTCTTATATCCCGGTAAAAAAAATCCACTTTGTCTTTCATCTTTAGATTTTCCGGTTTCCTGACCTCATCCTCAAATTGACGAAAAGCTACATCACATACAGATTTGAATTCTCTCTCGTTCCCGATAAAACGTGACAAACGCTTCACGAGAGAAATTGCATCGAGCTTTTCATTCGGTTTGATACCAAACCCGGCATAAGAAGCGTATTTTCCCGATTTCAGCACAGACTCTCGTCCCCCATCCAGGCTGGACTTGGCATCACCAAAGAGGTTGGCAGGTTCATTAGGACGATAATCACGCAGGGTTTTTCGGGCAGCCATAAGCTGCTCCGTCTGCTTAAGCACATCCTCGTATTTGCCCTCCAACACAGACCATACAGCAAAAAATTCAACCAGATCCTTCACTTGTCGTTCCCACATCGGTCCAATAATACTGTCACCCAGTCTTTTTTTCGCTTCATTGGCATAATCCAGCCATTTGAATGTCACTGCACGCTTCACATCCAGTGCCACCTGTCGCGGGTTATCCGTAGTCACAATAGCCTGTACCTTATTGGCAACCTTGAGATCATCCAGCTCAGCCTCAGTCATATTCTGACTCAGATAAGGAAAAATCATTTGTGCCTTATGTGCCTCTGACAACTCCCTAGCGGCTTTCTTGCTAATCTCGGACAACACATAGGACCCGAACCATAGGTCGCGGGTTTTGCGAGCCTGTGCAATAAATTCCTGCACGGGACCGATAGAGAAGAGCATTAAGTATTGCGTCGGTTGTTGTAATTGTTGTGATTGTTGCGGGACTTGTTCTGTCCGTTCCGGCTGCCCTGGTACGGTTTCTTTTCTGGTTCTTGATGAATCTTCCATTTTTTGACTTCCTCCCCCTCTAAAAAAGCCTCTATTGCTGAAGTGAAAGGCTTCTTTTTATCCCCCATATTCATAGGACTATCAGAATACGTAAGCTCTTTATAAATGTCTTTTTGGGTAATGTTGTATTGCTTGATACGATCCTTTACTTCCTGTTCATGTTTTGAAGGTTTCCGGTCTTTCTCTGGAACCATTTGTAGCTCAAGCTTTTCCAGCTCGGGGTGATTTAATCTGACAATGACACCGACTCCCTTGCACTCACTGATTGCCAATGCCTTTGTAATAAGTGGCGAGGCGAGCCTATTTTTTCCCTTTGGTATTAGCTGAGTCTTATAAGGCTCCCGTTTGTCAGAAGTCATGGCCTTTAATTTAAAATCTTGCTTAAATTCAAAAATAATAGGCAATCCCATTTCAGCGCGAGGAAAAGCGATACATTCGCCTTTATCTATGGGCAGTGGATCTTTATGTAGACCTTCTGCCATTCCGGTTATGCGTCGCAATGAATCTGCTTCTGGCCACATACTTCGTTTATGTCCAGCTTTGAATGCTCTGAAATTTTTGTAAATCTCAATGACCGTTTTCCAGGCGAGAGACAAATCTCTATCATAAGTTTGGATGTGAATTTCTTTAGGCAACGTAGGCCACTCTTGTTTCCATTTTTCTCTTTCTTTATAAGAATAGAGTTTTAATCCATAATCTATTTGCTTTTTTTCATACCAATCTTTATAGCTAACATAATTCTCTCCTAGCTTTGGTGAAAAATCCTCACAAAACAGGCTCCCACAGCCTCGGCGTGTTCGATTCCCGATACCACCAAAATTAATCCATGCCCACAAAGCTGCTTCAACTTCTTTTTTTAATGCTTCTATATCTGGAAACAGATTGTCTTGAACTTTATCTTTAGCTGTGGGAATGTAGTCGCTATATTGAACATGCAGAGTAAAGGTAAACTTCCTCAATGTTCTTATTTTATTGTTGCTAGTGTATGGAAAAACGGCATAGGGCGGGAGAAAGTTTTTAAAGCGATAAGCAGGTCCTTGCCCAGGCCGAACCTGTTTATTCTTATTTATTTCCCTTGCCTCCGTAATTTCCGGTTTATGGCTACTTTCCACCCAAATTTTCACTCTGCTGGGCGAATGAGTATCACCAAAAATGGCAACCTCATGCCTGCGTAACTCATTCACATCCTCAAATGCTGCTCCCCGTGTGGCACGCCACCAAAAGCGCAAATGTCCCCGAATCGAAGAACTCCGAACGGGAAATGCTTCATCCACTTTCCCCGGTTCGCTGCTCCCTCCAAACATAGGGGTGACAATCTTGATTTCGTAGTGCTTATTTTCTTTTGTTTGTTTTCTGCCGCTTTTTAATTTTTCTTTTACATCGTTCAGTTCAGGCGGTAAAATGCGATTTTTGTAGTTCATACACTCACCTCACATCATGACTTATTACATAGTTTTAATGAACCAGTTATCAGTATAAGAAGACTATCAATAGGCTAAAAGTATCTCTTTTATAGAACATTATACTCTATGATGGAAATTTTTACAGGATTCTTTTCCATGATTCTACATTCTTTTCACTTCCGTTATCTACCATTATGGAGGATTTTGCTAACCTAAATTACAAAAAGCACCCAAGTCCCGTTTCATGAGAACCTTCGGTGCTTTTGGATTATTTCATTTTTTTAACAAGAACTAAGAACAATTATCGGTTGTTGTATCACTCTCGTGTAGAGAGTGATGGGTCGCCAGCTCTCTGCCTGGTTTCAATGTATGCTCCCATATAGGGAGCGACTATACAGACCGATGAACAGTTTTCTAAGATATTGGGGTTTCAATCCACGCTCCTACATAAGGAGCGACAACACAGAGGATATGACGTGCCTGTGACGCATTGGGGGTTTCAATCCACGCTCCCATATAAGGAGCGACAGCACACGTTACAAAGCCTTACCCAGCTAGGCTTTGTAAACGATTTTTCGCAAATCTCGTTTTAACTCACCAATAAATGTTAAAAACTACACCTCAAAATCGCTGAATCCCTTATCTGGCGCGGGGTGCGAATATTCCGGGGATTTCATGTGCACTTGGGGTTCGCACTCAAGTCTATGAAACCCATGCCTTGTTCTGTTATAAATTCTTTTTCAATTCCTGATCCTTTTGTTGCTCACTCAAATGCTGTAGTTCCTTGCTGTCATACAATAGACTCAGTTGGGGCTCGAAATTATCACCTTGTAAATCAAGCAAAATTTCTGTATCTTCTATCTCCCATGCTGCCTGATAATGCAATTCACCTGTCGCTACAGCCATTCCCCATTGGCTTGGTGTATCTTTGTATAACTCTCCCTTCCAAAGGGTATCATCACTGCTAGGCTTGCCGTATTTCTCCGTTAGGCTCTTTTTTAAGTCATTATAATTTTCAATATAATCATTCTTATTCGTATGTTTTTCTGTAACTAAATAACCTGCACGAACCAATTGATCATCCACAAAAAAGTACATGAGTCCGCTTTCCAGTCCCAATATCTTGGAATAATAGGCAATCGACTCATGATCTTCTTCCTCAACCTTCATATCTTCAGATGCCTTTACTTGCTCTTTACTCATCCCCCAGCCTACGTTGCGAAATGAAATTTCACCTTGATATCCCTTATTTTCAGTCGCTACCGTCTCATGTACAGTTGAACTGGCAGAGCCTCCTGATGCATTTGAACTTGTAGCACTCTCTGTACTTGTGGTACCGCTCTTGGAAGTAGTACAGCCCGATAGAACGACTCCTGCTACGCATAAACATAAAAATACCTTTTTCATAAACTGACCCCTTTACCGAATATATACCAAAACTCTACCATGTCTTTGGTAATGGGTCTATAGTAATGATCATACAAACCATTTTTCAGCTATCTATTCCCCAACCATTACGTTATAATGATCTCAACTATTTTATTCCGATGTGAAAAGGATGATATATATGAGTCAAGTTCCAGCCTCGATTCCCCGTCCGTTGGTCAGGACTAATCAATGGGTGATTGTGCTATCTGTGGTCTTTACCTGGATTACAGGGGCGTATGGGGTGTTAGCTATTCCACTGGTTGCGGGGTTGCTCGGTGTGCTATTCAACTTCAATCCGGTGATGCGGGTAGCCAAGCTATTTTTAAAGAAAAGCCCATCCTCATATGTGCAGGAGGACCGGGGACAGCAAAGATTTAATCAGATCCTTGCCGTCTTTTTTCTGCTGGTGGCTCTGGCAGGATTTACATTCCAATGGAGTATTGTTGCTTATGTGTTCTCAGCGATGGTGCTGGTGGCGGCATTGGTGGCTATTCTGGGCTTTTGTGTCGGATGCTTTATTCTGTACCAATGGTCCCAATATCAATATCGGAGAAGAAATCACATATAGATTGTCTCCCCTTCATCTTATTTTGCAACAATCGTATCCTCAAATACAAAAACGGAGATGGCTATATCTTCTTCCACTTTTATATCTGAAAAGAGGTGAAGCAGCCGGGAATCCATGTAATCCTCCAGTTCTTTGTTGAACTGTACGGGATAGATTTTTTGCACCATTTTGGTTCGGGCTGCATGCACCATCTCTTTCCCGGCAACCTCTTGTGCGAGAAACTTTTCAGAAGGAGTTAAATTACCGTACAGCATCGTGATGGCCATATTATCTACAAAGGTCGTATGTATGCGTTCTGGGCCTTTTCCGAATAGCTCTTTTCGCACTTTTCGAATAATTTCGTTAAAACCCGTTTCCTTTCTCATATCGCACCGCTCTCCTAAAATCTACTAAAATCCCTGTTACTATTTCCATCATAACCGATTCCTCTCATATAAAACAGAGATTGAAGGAAAGTGATTTTTGGAACATGTTTTGTTGCCTATTTTTCGTATTGATAAAAAAGTTATTTGAAGCCGATGAAACCGAATATTCATCTGGCATCCTCATCGTATCAAAAGCAACTCCTTTTTATACACTCTAACGATATCGTGTGAAGCTCGTCAAATCTTGAATTATAGCTTAACCACAAGCTTCTACGTTGTTTCACCTCATCTGATAATTGGAATGTAATTTTTTGTTCGCTATCTTCAATACGTTCAATTTGGTTGTCTACTGCAAATACATTTTCGGCAAAGCATTTGGAATTTCCATAAATAATAAATATATCTCTCTCATGTAACCCCTGGACTGTTTAATTTGTTACTCTTTTTATTTTTGCTCTAACAGGGACCATGAATGAATGAATGAGAACTTAAGACTCAAATCCCTCCAAAAGGCGAATTTCCCATCACAGAATATGGGAAGAAAATGAACCCTCACCTTGTAAGCGATGGGTGATTGGGGCATAGCTCATGTGCAGCATTTAAACAAGCTTTATGGGGAAGATCCATTTATGGAATCATTCAAAGTTAAAGAAGAGTTTGTCGAGACAAAATAATCCCCAAATAAAATAAAACCTCACAATATGAGCATTTAATCAATATTGCTCCTAATGAGAGGTTTTAAACAATCAACTAGCGTATCCCGTTAGTTGAGCCATAAATCATCGTTTATTATCACTTTGGGAAACTAGATATCCTCTGACGGATTTATAATCGCCAGAACCTGATGATCCTCCCACTCTCCGTTGATCTTTACGTTGCTTCGAGAGATGCCTTCTTTGTGAAAGCCAGCCTTCTCAAGCACACGGATTGATCCTGGATTCCGAGGAGAGGCTTCCCCGACGATCCGATGAAACTTTAGCTCATCGAAAGCGTAGCGAACCACCTGCTTCACCGCCTCCGTCGTATAGCCCTTGCCGTTATAAGCTTGGTCTAGGCTGTATCCGATCATACAGCTCTGAAGCGGTCCCCTCACCACAAAAGATAGATCTATGCTACCTATAATCCGGTCGTCCTCCTTGTGGCATACCACGAAGGAATATCTCCGATCCTCCATCATGTCGGCCTTGCTCTTAATAATCTTCTGGAGTTGGTGCTCCTCTGTATAGTGCTCCTCTAGGTTGTTTGGCGAAAACTTATCAAAGAACTCCCGATTACGCTTGTACATTGCTGTCAATTCTGCGACGTCCGCCACTTCAGAGAACCGGACGTATACTTGCTGCTCCGACATCTGCACCATCCTTCCAAACTATGATATTGAGAGAATTATATCACAGGATGAAGATTCGGAAATTGGTTTGATGAGCGGTGTATATCAGCATCATTTTTTATTAAAAAATTTTATATTTGAATCCATTTCATAAATGATAAGCCAACGAAATGTATACTACATATAGACAAACTAAACCATTTTGATCTATATGCACTCTTTATTAAAGCTACTGAGGGTATTATGAAATGGATTCATTTAGATATGATATTGACTTTTAAATTCGAAAATCTCATCAACAGCTTGATGATACCCACCTGATTTTTGAAAGGATTCCCTAATATTTGCGACAGAGTTCTTGAAAGATGAGAGACTTAACACATGATCTACGGCTTCACGTAGTTGATTTGCAGTCAAGCTTTGCATTTGTAATTG
>NZ_JBSQBM010000038.1:0-25198 GCF_059417685.1 Paenibacillus sp. LT-B23
TATCGAATATTTGGGCCGGATCGACCATCAGGTGAAAATCCGGGGGTACCGGATCGAGCTGGGCGAGGTCGAATCGCAGTTGTTGAAGGTGGAGTCGGTACGAGAAGCTGTAGTCATGGCCCGTGCAGATGAAACAGGGCAAAAACAAATGGTGGCGTACTACGTTGCCGGACAAGAGCTCGGAGCCAGCGAGCTGAGAAGTGAACTGGGCCGGGAGCTGCCAAGCTATATGGTGCCATCGTACTTTGTACAGCTGGAGCAGATGCCGCTGAGTCCGAACGGCAAAATCGACCGCAAGGCACTGCCAGCACCAGAAGGCAGCCTGCAAAGCGAAGCGGATTATGTCGCACCGCGGACGTGGGTGGAAGTGAAGCTGGCGCAAATTTGGCAGGATGTGCTGGGCTTGGCGCAGGTCGGTGTAAAGGAAAACTTCTTCGAGATTGGCGGACATTCGCTGCGTGCGACAACCCTGGCCTCGAAGATTCACAAGGAGCTGAACAAGCCGCTTCCACTGCGGAGTATTTTTGAAGCACCAACGATTGAACAACTGGCAGCGGTTCTGGAAAGTCTGGATCAAGTGGCGTACGCGTCCATTCCGGTAACGGAAGCTCGTGCCTTCTATCCGTTGTCCTCGGCGCAAAAACGACTGTATGTGCTGCATCAGTTCGACCCGAATGATGTGAACTACAACATGCCGTCCGTGCTGCAGGTGAGTGGTCCGCTGGACGTGAAACGAGTAGAAGACGTATTCCGTCAATTGATCGCTCGCCATGCGACCTTGCGTACCCGCTTTGAACTGGTGGACAGCGAGCCGATGCAATGGATTGAGGACACGGTGCCGTTCGAGGTGGAATATACGAAGGTACAGGCAGAGGATACGACTACTACGGATACGGACACGATGGTCAGCAAGGAAGCGCAAGAGCAGGTGCGGCGCTTTGTACGTCCGTTCGATCTGCAAGTCGCCCCGCTGCTGCGGGTAGGCTTGGTGGACCTGGGCGTACAAGGAGTGGAGCAAGAACCGCAGCATTTGCTCATGCTCGACATGCATCATATCGTTTCGGATGGTGTGTCTATGGAGGTACTGACCGATGAATTTGTCCGCTTGTATGACGGTGAAGAGCTGTCGCCATTGCGGATTCAGTACAAGGATTATGCGGTATGGCAGCAAAGCGAAGCTCATCAGGAGTGGATGCAGCGTCAGGAAGCGTACTGGCTCGACACCTTCCGAGGCGAACTGCCTGTGCTGGATCTGGCAACCGACTTTGCCCGTCCGGCGATGCAGAGTACAGCAGGGAATACGATCGAATTTGGACTGGAGCGTGAAGTTAGCGAACGTCTGAAAGAACTGGCGGCGCAAACAGGCTCCACGCTGTATATGGTGCTGCTGGCGGCGTACACCGCGCTCTTGCATAAATACACGGGCCAAGAGGACATCGTGGTTGGAACGCCGATTGCGGGAAGACCGCATGCGGAACTGGAGAGCCTGGTAGGTGTATTCATCAACACGTTGGCGATCCGCAATTATCCGTCTGGCGACAAATCGTTCCTTGATTATCTGCAAGAGGTCAAAGAGCATGCACTCAGTGCTTATGAGCATCAAGACTATCCTTTTGAAGAGCTGGTTGAGAAGCTCAATTTAACGCGGGATACAAGTCGGAATGCACTGTTTGACACGATGTTTGAGTTGAAAACATTGGAGCAGCAGGAGTTGCAGTTGGAAGGTCTTACTCTAAATTCATATCCGATGGAAAATAATACTGCCAAATTTGATCTGACCCTGGATGCAGTGGAGCAGCCGGAAGGTATTCTGTGCAGTCTGGAATACAGCACGGCGCTGTACAAGCCTGAAACCATTGTGCGATTGGCCAAGCATTTTACCGAACTTGTTCGTGCGATTACACTTGATCCGCAGCAGCCACTGGCAGCTTTGGATATGGTACCCGTCGAGGAAAAAGCACAAATCATCTACGGCTTTGGAGATGTGGGGGTATCGAATGTTGCTGCTGTTGAAGCAGGAGCCTTGTTCCATACCTTTGTGGAAGAACAGGCGCAGCTTGTACCGGATCACGTGGCGGTTGTGTACGAGGAGCAACAACTTACGTACCGTAAACTAAACGAGCGTGCGAACCAATTGGCTCGTAGATTGCGAAATGAAGGCATTGGTCGCGAGTCGATCGTCGGCATTTTGAGTGAACGCTCGGTAGACATGCTGGTCGGCGTACTGGCGGTGTGGAAGGCTGGAGGCGCATATGTGCCGCTGGATGCAGACTATCCGTCAGAACGTATTCGTTTCATGCTGGAGGACAGCGGTGCGACGGTACTGTTGACCCAAACAGGCTTGCAGGAGCGTGCGCAGGTATGGCTGGAGGCACGAGTAACTGGACTGTGCTTGCAGACTATGCTGGCGTTGGATGATGAGTCGCTGTACATCGGGGATACCACTGATATCGAACCTGTCAACGAACCGCAGGATCTGGCGTATGTGATCTATACCTCCGGTACAACGGGACGTCCGAAAGGGGTCATGATTGAGCATTGCAGCTTGGTGAATACGGCTGCGGCGTATCGCCGGGATTATCGTCTGAACCAGTTCCCGGTACGGTTGCTGCAATTGGCGAGCTTCTCCTTCGACGTATTCGTCGGGGATATCGCACGGGCGCTCTATAACGGCGGAACGATGGTCATTTGTCCGAAAGACGATCGGATTGATCTCAGCCGTCTGTATGGCTGGATTCACGATTATCAGATTACGGTGTTTGAATCGACACCAGCCCTGATCGTACCGTTCATGCAGCATGTGCATGAACAGGGGCTGGACATGAGCAGTCTGGAACTGCTGATCACCAGCTCGGATAGCTGCAACGTGGCGGATTACCGAGTGCTGCAAGAGCGGTTTGGTGCAGATACTCGTATTATTAACAGCTATGGTGTAACGGAAGCGGCGATTGACTCCAGCTTCTACGACGAAGAGCTATCGAAGCTGCCAAGCAGCGGCAGTGTGCCGATTGGCAAAGCGTGGCTGAACGCCCGTTTTTATATCGTGGACAGCCAGCTGAATCCGGTGCCTATCGGCGTACTGGGCGAGCTATGCATTGGCGGGACCGGGGTGGCACGGGGTTACCTGAACCGTGCCGACCTGACGGCCGAGAAATTCGTGGCAAATCCGTACGTGCCGGGTGAACGATTGTACCGCACAGGCGATTTGGCGCGGTGGATGCCGGACGGAAATGTGGACTTTATCGGCCGCATGGACTATCAAGTCAAAATCCGGGGCTACCGGATTGAACTGGGCGAGGTGGAAGCGCAGCTGTTGACCGTGGAAGGCATTCAGAAAGCCATGGTCACTGCCTGGGAAAACGAAGACGGAAACAAGGACCTGTGTGCGTATCTTGTAGCCTCAGAGGCGCTGAGTTTGCCGGATCTGCGCAAAGCGCTGCAGCCAAAGCTGCCGGGCTATATGATCCCGACGTATGTCGTACAACTGGATCATTTCCCGCTGACACCAAACGGAAAAATCGACCGCAAAGCGTTGCCTGCGCCGGAAGCGCGCTTGGGAGGCACGGAATACGTTGCGCCGCGGACATTGCTGGAAGAGCAACTGGTACGTGTCTGGCAAAGTGTACTGAATCATTCGCAGATAGGCATTAAGGATAACTTCTTTGAAGTGGGAGGACATTCTCTGCGCGCCACAACACTGGTGGCGAAAATTCATCAGGAGCTGCATCACAAGCTGGCGCTGCGAGATATTTTCCAATATCCGACGATTGAGCAATTGGTACAGGTGATGGGTGAACATCAGACACAGCAAACGTATGTATCCATACCTGTTGTGGAGGAGCGCGCATATTATCCAGTTTCCTCGGCGCAAAAACGGATGTATGTTTTGAGTCACCTGGAAGGTGGAGAGGTTAGCTACAACATGCCGGAAGCTTTGATTATTGAAGGTTCCCTGGATAAAACGCGACTGGAGCAAGCTTTCCGCCAGCTGATTGCCCGTCATGAAACCCTGCGAACCAGATTCGATATGGTGGATGGCGAGGTTGTTCAACGTATTGATCCAAGTGTCGAATTCAACGTGGAGTATGTGCAGGCAAGCGAAGAAGAGACACAGCAGTACGCACTGGACTTTGTACGTGCATTTGATCTCGCGCAAGCACCGTTGCTGCGGGTTCAGTTGGTGGAAAACGGACCGCAACGTCACGTTATGCTCTATGACATGCACCATATTATTTCGGATGGCGTTACTGAGGGAATCATCGTGCAGGAGCTCTCTCAATTGTATGCAGGCAAGGAGCTGCCGCCACTTCGCATCCAGTACAAGGACTATGCCGTTTGGCAGCATGCAGATATGCAAAGTGAACGTCTTCGTGAGCAAGAAGGCTATTGGCTGAAAACCATGGCTGGTGAAATTCCGGCGCTGGATATGCCAACAGATTTTGCAAGACCAGCCGTACAGCGTCTGGAAGGAGCTCGATTGGATTTTGCGATCAGCATGGAGGACAGTGAGCAGTTGAAACAGCTGGCCGCTCAAACCGGATCAACCTTGTACATGGTGTTGCTTGCAGCGTATAGCACGCTTTTGCATAAATATTCGGGGCAGGAGGACATTATCGTCGGAACGCCAATTGCCGGAAGACCACATGCGGAGTTGGATGGCCTGATAGGTGTATTCCTCAACACGTTGGCGATCCGCAATTATCCGTCTGGCGACAAAGCGTTCCTTGATTACCTGCAGGAGGTCAAAGAGCATGCGCTCAGTGCTTATGAGCATCAAGACTATCCTTTTGAAGAGCTGGTTGAAAAGCTGAATTTGACGCGGGATACGAGCCGAAATGCACTGTTTGACACGATGTTTGAGTTGAAAACATTTGAGCAGCAGGAATTGCAACTGGAAGGTCTGACCTTAAAGGCGTATCCGACGGAAAATAATACTGCCAAATTTGATTTGACTCTGGATGCAGTGGAGCAGCCGGAAGGTATTCTGTGCAGTCTGGAATACAGCACGGCGCTGTACAAGCCTGAAACCATCGAGCGGTTGGCCAAGCATTTTACCGAACTCGTTCGTGCCATTACACTTCATCCACAGCAGCCACTGGCATCTTTGGATATGGTAACCGTCGAGGAAAAAGCACAAATCATCTACGGTTTTGGAGATGTGGGAGTATCGGATGTTACTGCCGTTGAAGCAGGAGCCCTGTTCCATGCCATTGTGGAAGAACAGGCGCAGCTTGTACCGGATCACGTGGCGGTTGTGTACGAGGAGCAACAACTTACGTACCGCAAACTGAACGAGCGTGCGAACCAATTGGCTCGTAGATTGCGAAATGAAGGCATTGGACGCGAGTCGATTGTCGGCATCTTGAGCGAACGCTCGGTAGACATGCTGGTCGGCGTACTGGCGGTGTGGAAGGCTGGAGGCGCATATGTGCCACTGGATGCAGACTATCCGTCAGAACGTATTCGTTTCATGCTGGAGGACAGCGGTGCTACGGTACTGTTGACCCAAACAGGCTTGCAGGAGCGTGCGCAGGTATGGCTGGATGAAAACAAAGCAACATCCGAACCAGCAACAGGACTGCGTTTGCAGACTGTACTGGCGTTGGACGATGAGTCGCTGTACACCGGGGATATTGCGGATATCGAACATATCAATGAGCCGCAGGATCTGGCGTATGTGATCTACACCTCCGGAACAACGGGACGTCCGAAGGGAGTCATGATCGAGCATCGCAGCTTGGTGAATACGGCTGCGGCATATCGCCGGGATTACCGTCTGAACCAGTTCCCGGTACGATTGTTGCAGCTGGCGAGCTTCTCCTTTGACGTATTCGTTGGGGATATCGCACGGGCGCTCTATAACGGCGGAACGATGGTCATCTGCCCGAAAGACGACCGGATTGATCCAGGCCGTCTGTATAGCTGGATTCGCGATTATCAGGTTACGGTATTCGAATCGACACCGGCCCTGATCGTACCGTTCATGCAGCATGTGCATGAACAGGGGCTGGACATGAGCAGTCTGGAACTGCTGATCACCAGCTCGGATAGCTGCAGCGTGACGGATTACCGGGTGCTGCAAGAACGATTTGGCGCAGATACTCGGATTATTAACAGCTACGGCGTAACGGAAGCAGCGATTGACTCCAGCTTCTATGACGAAGAGCTATCGAAGCTGCCAAGCAGCGGCAGTGTGCCGATTGGTCAGGCGTGGCTGAACGCCCGCTTTTATATCGTGGACAGCCAACTGAATCCGGTACCTGTCGGCGTACTGGGCGAGCTGTGCATTGGCGGAGCCGGGGTGGCACGGGGATACCTGAACCGTGCCGACCTGACGGCCGAGAAATTCGTGGCGAATCCGTACGTGCCGGGTGAACGATTGTATCGCACGGGTGACTTGGCGCGGTGGATGCCGGACGGGAACGTGGACTTCATCGGCCGGATGGACTATCAGGTCAAAATCCGGGGCTACCGGATTGAACTGGGCGAGATCGAAACGGCGATTCAACGGGTGCCGGGTGTGCGTCAAGCGGTCGTGATCGACCGGACAGATGAGCGTGGGCACAAGTATTTGTGCGGCTATATCACGGGAGAAGCGGAGCTGCGGATCGAGGAGGTACAGGCCGAGCTGGAAGCAGGGCTGCCAGCGCACATGGTGCCAGCACGCTTGATGCGTCTGGAGACGATACCGCTGACGAGCAACGGCAAAATCGACCGCAAGGCCTTGCCGGAGCCGGAAGGAAGTATCCATACAGGTGCAGCCTATGTAGCACCGCGTACAACGGTCGAGCAGGTACTGGCTTCGGTATGGACCGGGGTGCTCGGCGTGGAAACGGTAGGCACGCAAGATAACTTCTTCGAGCTGGGCGGCGATTCGATCAAGGCGCTGCAGGTATCGTCCCGATTGCTGCAAGCAGGCTACCGACTGAACATGAAAGACCTGTTCAGCAATCCAACGCTGTCTGCATTGGCGCTGAAAATCCAATCTGTGACAAGATTGGCAGATCAGAGCGAAGTGGTGGGCGCTGTGAAGCTGACACCAGTTCAACAATGGTTCTTTGAGCAAAACCTGACGGATGCTCATTATCATAACCAGTCCATCATGCTGCATAGCAAGGAAGGTTTTGATGAAAAGGCATTGCGTACAGCGATGGAGCAAATTGTTAGCCATCACGACGCGCTGCGTACCATTTTCCGTCCTACCGATCACGGATACGAAGCATGGAGCCGTGCGATTGGTGAAGGTAAGCTGTACACGCTGGAACAGACGGACTTCCGCAATGAGACTGAGGTGTCTGCGGCCATTGAGGCCAAAGCGAATGAAATTCAAGCTGGAATTGATTTGAGTGAAGGACCGCTGGTGAAGCTGGGGCTGTTCCATTGCCCAGATGGAGATCATTTGCTGATTGCGATTCATCACTTAGTGGTGGACACCGTATCCTGGCGCATTTTGTTCGAGGATATTACGACAGCCTATGAGCAGGCATTGAACGGACAAGCGACTCGTCTTCCGTACAAAACGGATTCGTTCCGCACCTGGGCTGATGGACAATCTCAATATGCGAACGGTCAGGAAATTGCAGCGGAACTCGCATTCTGGCAAGAAATTGAACAGGGAATGTATGAGCCGCTTCCAAAAGACCAGCCACAGTCCTATTCCTTAAATAGGGACAGCGAGATCGTTACTGCCACGTGGACAGCTCAGGAAACGGAGCAACTGTTAAAACAGGCACATCGTGCCTACAACACGGATATGAATGATTTGCTGCTTACGGCATTGGGAATGACGATTCATCGCTGGGCTGGCATTGGACGAGTGCTCGTCAACCTGGAAGGTCATGGACGGGAATCCATTTTGCCAGAGCTGGATATTACTCGCACCGTTGGCTGGTTTACGACTCAATTCCCGGTTGTGCTGGATATGAGCGTGGGACAAGGCCTTTCACAGTGCATCAAAAATGTGAAAGAAGGGCTGCGTCGCATCCCGCAAAAGGGTATTGGCTACGGTATTTTGAGATACCTGTCCGCCGCACGTGAGCAAGAGCGTTTTGTAACCGAACCTGAAATCAGCTTTAACTATTTAGGACAATTTGATCAAGATATGCAAAATCAATCCATTGACATATCTCCTTACTCCAGCGGTGAAGAGCTTGGCGCACATGCAGCCAGATCGCACACGCTAGACATTAATGGAATGATTTCCGAGGGCGAACTGCAATTGACGATCAGCTACAGCAATCAGGAATATCGCCGTGAAACGATGGAGCAGCTAGCCGAGGAGTTCAGAACTAGCTTGCGGGAAATCATTGCGCATTGCGCAGGCCGCAAACAGCAGGAGCTGACTCCAAGCGATGTAATGCTTAAAAATGTAACCATGGCCGAGCTGGATCAATTGGTAGAGCAGACTCGTGACATTGGCGAACTGGAAAATGTATATGCGTTAACGCCGATGCAAAAAGGTATGTTGTTCCATAGTCTGATGGATGCAGAGTCAGGTGCTTATTTTGAACAAACGACATTTGATTTGCGCGGACGCTTCCAAGCGAATATTTTCCAAGATAGCTTGAATCATTTGGCGCAGCGGCATGAGATTTTTAGAGCTAATTTCTACAGTGGTTGGCAGGATGAGCCTGTGCAGGTCATTTTCCGCCGCAAGGATATTGGTTTCAAATATGAAGATCTGCGTCATTTGGATGAGCAGGAGCGTGACGCGTATGTGAAGGAATTTATTCGCAAAGACAAGGCCGCCGGATTCGATTTGTCCCGGGATGCATTGATGCGCGTGGCGATTTTACGAACAGGTGACGAGGATTATTATTTTGTGTGGAGCTCTCATCACATCTTGATGGATGGCTGGTGTGTGGCGTTGGTAACGGATGAGGTGTTTGAGGCTTATTTTGCAGCCGTCGAGCATAGAGAACCAAAGCTTGCCCCGGTTACTCCATACAGTCAGTATATTGAGTGGCTTGAAGCACAGGATGTAGAGGCTGCATCTTCATACTGGAATGATTATTTGCTCGACTATGATCAGCAAACTTCGATTCCGACCGGAAAAGTAGGAGTAAAGGCGGACGGTGCACAATTTGAGCATGTGCTGTGCGATCTGGGCAAGGATTTGACAGGCCGCATTGAAATGGTTGCCAAGCAGCACCACGTGACCACGAATACATTATTGCAAACGGCATGGGGCTTGCTGCTTCAAAAGTACAACGGTAGTGATGACGCTGTTTTTGGCGGCGTAGTGTCTGGTCGTCCGGCTGATATTTCGGGTATCGAAAATATGGTGGGCTTGTTCATTAACACCATTCCAGTACGTATCCGCAGTGGAACTGAGGATACATTTGCCGACATGATCAGAGCGAATCAGAAGCAGGCGCTGGCTTCTCAAGCTTATGAAACGTATCCGCTATATGAAATTCAAGCCTTAAGCGAGCAAAAGCAAAACCTGATCAACCACATTATCGTGTTCGAAAACTATCCGGTGGAGGAGCAGGTCGAGCAACTTGGCGAAGGTGCAGAATCGGATTTTGAAATTAGCAATGCAGGCATGATTGAACAAACCAACTATGATTTCAATTTGCTCGTCATTCCGCTGGAAGCGATGAAAATCCGATTTGAATACAATGCAAAGCTCTATGATCGTGAAGCCGTTGAACGGACTCAGGGCCATCTGGTGCAGCTGCTGGAGCAAGTGACAGCGAAGCCAGACATTCGAGTGCATGAGTTGGATGTTTTAAGTGAGCAGGAGCGCGAGCAAATTCTGGGCGTATGGGGAGATACAACCGTCAAGTATCCAAGCGAGCAAACGATCCATGGCTTGTTCGAAACACAAGCAGCGCAGACACCGGAGCAGGCAGCATTGTTCTTCGAAGGAGAGCAGTTGACCTATCGCGAGCTGAATGAACGCGCGACTCGTCTGGCTCGTACTCTGCGCAATCAAGGCGTGACGAAGGATCGCCTGGTGGGACTGATGACCGAGCGTTCGGTAGACTTGATCGTGGGTATCTTAGGCATTTTGAAAGCCGGGGGTGCATATGTTCCGATCGATCCGACGTATCCAGAAGAGCGTATCCGCTACATGCTGAATGACTCGGGGGCAGAGCTGTTGTTGACGCAAAGCCATCTGCTGGACAAAGCTGCTTTTAATGGCAACGTACTGGTGTTGGATGGGGCACAGGGTGTGTACCACGAGGATGGCTCCCATCTAGAGGCGTTGTCCGGTCCGAATGACCTTGCGTATGTGATTTATACGTCGGGTACGACGGGCCAGCCAAAGGGCGTCATGGTAGAACACCGTAATGTTGTACGTTTGGTGAAAAATACTAACTATGCGCAGTTGGATGCCGACACGCGCATTTTGCAGACAGGGGCTATTGTCTTCGACGCATCCACCTTTGAAATTTGGGGTGCGCTATTGAATGGTGGACAGCTGGTGCTGGTAAGTCAGGATGTCATTTTGGACGGGCCCAAGCTTAAGGAAGCTGTTCGCAATCATGGCATTACCACGATGTGGCTGACCGCGCCGCTCTTTAACCAGCTGTCCCAGCAGGATCTCGATCTGTTTGAGGGGGTACGGGAGCTGTTGGTCGGTGGTGATGTGCTGTCTGTACCGCATATTAACCGGGTAATGATAGCCCATCCGAACCTGCAGATTATTAACGGCTACGGTCCGACCGAAAATACGACCTTCTCTACAACACATGCGATTACTGGCGTGCAATCAGGATCGGTACCAATTGGCAGACCGATCCATAACTCGACGGCGTATGTCGTGGACCGTTCGATGCGGCTCCAGCCTATCGGCGTATGGGGAGAACTGATCGTGGGCGGTGACGGGGTGGCACGTGGATACCTCAACCGTCCGGATCTGACGGCCGAAAAGTTCATCGACAGCCCGTTCCGCAGCGGAGAACGCTGCTATCGCACAGGCGACCTAGTACGCTTGAATGTGGACGGGACCCTGGAATATAAGGGACGGATCGACGCACAGGTGAAAATTCGCGGCTACCGGATCGAGCTGGGCGAGGTAGAAACCCAGTTGCTGAAGCTGGAGGCGGTGCGAGAAGCTGTGGTCATCGCACGAGAAGATGAGCAAGGGCAGAAGCAGCTCTGCGCTTATGTGGTCACCGATGAGGAAGTTGTGGCAAGTGAGCTACGCAGCGCTTTAAGCCAGGAGCTGCCAGGCTACATGATGCCGTCATATTTCATCCACTTGGAGCAGGTGCCGCTGACACCAAACGGTAAAATCGACCGCAAAGCACTACCGGCACCAGAGGTCAGTCTGCAAAGCGGAGCGGATTATGTTGCACCGCGGACATGGGTGGAAGTGAAGTTGGCCCAAATTTGGCAAGATGTACTTGGATTGGAACAGGTTGGAGTGAAGGAAAACTTCTTTGAGATTGGCGGACATTCACTGCGGGCGACAACCCTAGTCTCGAAGATTCACAAGGAGCTGAATAAGTCGCTTCCATTGCGCAGTATTTTTGAAGCACCAACGATTGAACAACTGGCAGCCATTCTGGAACAGCTGGATCAAGTGAACTATGCATCCATTCCGGTGACGGAAGCCCGTGTATTCTACCCGTTATCCTCGGCGCAAAAACGACTGTATGTGCTGCATCAGTTCGACCCGAATGATGTGAACTACAACATGCCGTCGGTGCTGCAAGTGAGTGGTCCGCTGGATGTGAAACGAGTAGAGGACGCGTTCCGTCAACTGATCGCCCGCCATGCGACCTTGCGTACCCGCTTTGAACTGGTGGACAGTGAGCCGATGCAATGGATTGAGGACACGGTGCCGTTCGAGGTGGAATATACGAAGGTACAGGCAGAGGCTACGACTACGGACACGATGGTCAGCAAGGAAGCGCAAGAGCAGGTGCGGCGATTTGTCCGTCCGTTCAATCTGCAAGCTGCGCCGCTGCTGCGGGTAGGCTTGGTGGACCTGGGCGTACAAGGAGTGGAGCAAGAATCGCAGCATTTGCTCATGCTCGACATGCATCATATCGTTTCGGATGGTGTGTCTATGGAGGTACTGACCGATGAATTTGTCCGCTTGTATGAGGGTGAAGAGCTATCGCCATTGCGGATTCAGTACAAGGATTATGCGGTATGGCAGCAAAGCGAAGCCCATCAGGAGTGGATGCAGCGTCAGGAAGCGTACTGGCTCGACACCTTCCGGGGTGAGTTGCCTGTGCTGGATATACCTACGGACTTTGCCCGTCCGGCGGTACGCAGTACGGCAGGGGATACGGTCGTGTTCGGACTGGAGCATGAAGTTAGCGAACGCCTGAAAGAACTGGCGGCGCACACAGGCTCCACGCTGTATATGGTGCTGCTGGCGGCATACACTGCACTCTTGCATCAATACAGCGGACAAGAGGATATTGTGGTCGGCACGCCGATTGCAGGACGACCACATGCGGATCTGGAGCCGATCCTCGGGATGTTCGTCGGTACGTTGGCCTTACGGAACTATCCGACGGCGGAGCATACCTTCCGCAGCTACGTGGAAGAAGTGAAAGATCGTGCCCTGCAAGCATACGAACATCAGGACTATCCATTTGAGGAACTGGTGGAAAAGCTGAACGTGAAGCGGGATATGAGCCGCCATCCGCTGTTCGATACGATGTTTACGCTGCAAACCACGGAGGAAAGCGAATTGCAGCTGACAGACCTAAGCTTCCGTCCATACGGCTTGGAACAAACGCCAGTCAAGTTTGATTTGATGCTGGAAGCCAGAGAGGAAGAGGTAGGCATCCAGTTTGGATTGCAGTATGCAACCGCGTTGTATCAACGGGAAACCGTAGAACGGATGACACGTCACTTCATTCGTTTGGCCGAAGCCGTGGCAGCGAACCCGGATGCGAAGCTGGGCGAGCTGGAGCTGATTACAGCGGAAGAAACCGAGCGGATTCTGAAGGTGTTCAATGACCCGAACGCGCATAGCGTGCGTGGAATAGAACAAGGTCGCTCGCTCAGCGAACGATTTGAAGAGCAAGCGAAGCGCAGCCCTGATCGGGTAGCGGTCGTGTCCGGGGACACGGCGCTGACCTACGCCGAGCTGAACGAGCGTGCGAACCGATTGGCCCGTGTGTTACAAGCGGAAGGAGTCGATGCAGATCAACCGGTAGGCGTGTTACTGGAACGTTCTGCCGATATCCTGGTGAGCATTCTAGGAGTACTTAAGGCCGGAGGCGCGTATGTGCCAATGGATACCATGTATCCGCAGGAACGTATCGACTATATGCTCCAAGACAGCGGGGCAAAGGTCGTGATTACAAGCAGAGTCGCCAATCTCTCACTCAGCTTGCCATCCACAGTTCGAGCAGTAGTTCTTGACGATGAGAACGTTCAAGCTCAATTGGGAGCACAGGATGCGAGCAACCTAATCCCTGTGGCCCGCCCGCATAACCTGGCCTATATGATTTACACGTCAGGCACAACCGGTCAGCCGAAAGGTGTCATGATCGAGCAGGGCAGTGTCAGCAATCTGGTAGATGCTTTATTTGAGCGAGTATACAGCCGTTATGAACAGCCGCTTCATGTCGCATGGCTGTCGGCATTTGTATTTGACGCTTCGGTGAAGCAAATCTTTGCCAGCTTGTTATTAGGCCACACCTTGCATGTGGTATCCCGTGACGTCAGCCTGAGCGGGGAGCATTTGATCGCCTACTACCGAACGCACCGAATTGATCTGTCGGACGGCACACCTGCGCATCTGCATATTTTGAACGAAAGCGTCAGTGTGACGGAAGCGCCAGAAGTGAAGCATTACCTGATCGGCGGTGAAGCATTATCTGTACAACTGGTCAATGTGTTCCTGCACAAGTGGTCCGGGTACCGCCCGGTAATTACCAATGTGTATGGTCCGACCGAAACGACGGTAGATGCAACAGCTTATACGATTGAAGATGTAGAAGCCCTGAACGTGCTGCTGGAAAAAGGTGAACACACCGTATCCATCGGAACGCCGATAGCGAACCAGTCTGTGTACATCCTGAACAGCCAGCAGCAACTGGTGCCGATCGGTATCGCAGGTGAGCTCTATATCGGAGGTGCAGGTGTAGGAAGAGGATACCTGAACCTGCCGGAACTGACAGCAGAGAAGTTCATACCGAATCCGTTTGCCTCAGCTTCACTGGAAGCTGAACAAGCTCCAGATGCCCACATCCACCGGATGTACCGGACGGGCGACCTGGCCCGATGGCTTCCAGATGGAAGCATCGAGTATTTAGGCCGGATCGACCACCAGGTGAAAATCCGGGGGTACCGGATCGAGCTGGGCGAGGTGGAAGCACAGCTGCTGACCGTAGACGGCATTCAGAAAGCCGTGGTCACGGCATGGGAAAGCGAAGACGGACATAAGGACCTGTGTGCCTACATCGTAGCCACAGCACCGCTGAGTCTGCCGGAGCTGCGCAACGCGCTGCAGCCGAAGCTGCCGGATTACATGATCCCGACATATGTTGTACAACTGGATCGTTTCCAGCTGACCCCAAGCGGAAAAATTGACCGCAAGGCGTTGCCTGCGCCGGAAACGCGCCTCGAAGGTGGCATGGAGTATGTTGCGCCGCGGACACCGCTGGAAGTCAAGCTTGCTCAAATCTGGCAGGATGTATTGAAGCTGTCCAGCGTAGGAGTCACCGACTCATTCTTCGACATGGGTGGACACTCCCTGCGAGCAACAACGCTGGTGGCCAAAATCCATCAGGAACTGGACAGCCGGATTACACTGCGTGAGGTGTTCCAGCACATTACGATTGAGCAGCAGGCCCAGCTCATAGCTACGCACGGCACAGACACCTATACGGTGATCCCTGCGGCGGCGAAACAGGCCTACTACCCGGTTTCCTCGGCTCAAAAACGTCTGTACATTTTGAGCCATCTGGAAGGTGGGGATGTCAGCTACAACATGCCGGATGTGCTAACGGTGGAAGGACCGCTTCAGGCAGATCGACTGGAGGAAGCATTCCGTCAGTTAATAGCCCGCCATGAAACGTTGCGGACTTCCTTTGAAATGGTGGAAGGCGAGGTCGTTCAGCGGGTTTACGATCAGGTTGAGTTTGCAGTAGAGCGCCTGCAGGTTAGTGAATCTGAAGCCGAAGCGTATATCGAATCCTTTGTACGCAGCTTTGATCTTCGGCAGGCACCACTGCTGCGTGTCCGGATCATTCAAACGGGACCAGAGCGCCATTTCCTGATGTACGACATGCACCATATTATTTCAGACGGTGTATCGTCTAACAATATCGTGCAGGAACTGGTACAGCTGTACGAGGGACAGGAATTGGAGCCGCTGCCGATTCAGTACAAGGACTATGCCGTGTGGCAGCAGCAGGAAATGCAGCGTGAGTCATATCAACGCCGGGAACACTTCTGGCTGGAGCATTTAGCCGGAGAATTACCGGTACTGGATTTGCCGATTGCTTATCCAAGACCTGCTGTTCGCAGCTTCGAGGGTGTGCTGTATGAATTTACAGTTGACCCGAATGTATCCGAACAACTGCACCGAATGGCGGCACAGACCGGAAGTACGTTGTACATGGTGCTATTGAGCGCCTACACCGTTCTGCTGTCCAAATACAGCGGTCAGGACGATTTGATCATCGGTACTCCGGTAGCAGGCCGCTTGTTGCCTGAGTTGGAGCCACTTATCGGAATGTTCGTCAATACGCTAGCCATCCGGCATCAGCCGAAGGGCAACCAAACGTTCCACAACTACTTGCTGGAAGCCAGAGATCGTACGCTGCAAGCCTTCGAGCATCAGGATTATCCACTGGAAGAGTTAGTGGAAAAGCTGGATGTAGCACGGGATACAAGCCGTAACCCATTGTTTGACACCATGTTTGCACTGGAAAATACGGAGTCGCAGGAAGCGAAGCTTGAGACCCTGTCCTTCAGTCCGTATGTTCGGGAGCATCGTATCTCCAAATTTGATTTGACCTTGTCCATGAGTGATGAAGACGGGGTGATCAAGGGTTCCTTTGAATATTGCACGAAGCTGTTTGGGGCAGAGGCGATTGAACGATTAACGGAAGATTTGATAGCGATTCTGTCACAGGTTGGGGCAAACCCGGATCTGCTGTTAAGCGAAATTCAGGTGAACTCGGGCGAGCAGCCGGAAGGCTTCTCACCGGATTCCATCGACTTTGTTTTCTAAATCATTTTCTAAAATGCAATGATTTCACTTTGCATGTGCAGAGGGCGGCGATTTGTCCGCCTGCCCTTGCCTGCAAAGTATTATTTTTCCGACACAACGCTCATCTACGTAACAACGCACCATTCCAACCGGGGTACAGACCCCATAAAGCAGGAGGGATGTCATTGAAAGCCTTATTTGAGAAGGAAAAAAATTACTGGAGTCATAAGCTGGAATCCGAGGATCATATCATCTGCCTTCCATACACCAACAACATGTCCAAGGATGCAATTGTAACGAATTTAAATTCCCTTACGTACACGCTCACTTTTCCATCTGAAATTTCCGGGCGAATATTGTCTATAACAGGTGGCGCTCCATGGGCAGTGTTTATGGTTCTGCTTGCTGGAGTAGAAAGTCTGTTACATAAGTACACAGGTGAGGAACGTGTGCTGCTGGGCATTCCGGTAGCCAAGTCTGGCAACGGTGCTACAAAGCCGATCAATCATCTGCTTATACTGAAAAACACACTGGATTCCACAACGACCTTCAAAGCCTTGCTGTCTCAAATCAAAACCTCTGTCAGCGAAGCGATTGAGCACCAAAATATACCTTTTTGGAACTATACCGAGGGGCTTGAAATTCCACGTAACGAGGATGAAAAGCCTCTGATTTACACCACGGCGTCTATGCAAAATATCCATATTCCTGATTTTTCGAATTATGTACAGTCTGAGCTGGATTTGCAATTTCAGTGGGAAAATGCAGCGGTTTCCCTGAACGTGAAGTACAGCAGCGACCGTTATAACGAGGCGACGATTGAACGCTTTGTTGAGCAGCTGTTGCGGTTGTACAGCGTTGTTCTGCATCAGCCAGAACTGGAGATTTCCGCAGCACAACTGCTGTCAGAGCAAGAAGTGGAGCAACTGCTTCATACCTTCAACGATACAGCTGTGGATTATCCACGTCATGCGTCCATTCATGAATTGTTCCAGAAACAGGTGAAGCAGGTCCCACAGCAGGTGGCGGTAGTGTTCGGAAAAGATAGCCTAACCTATGGAGAATTGAATGAAAAGGCCAACCGTCTGGCTCATACATTACGTAAGCAAGGGATCTGCACCGAGCAGACTGTCGGCATTGTGGCTGAACGCTCGATTGAGATGATCATCGGTATGCTTGCAATTCTCAAAGCAGGCGGAGCATATGTGCCGATTGACTCCGATTACCCGAATGAGCGCGTACGCTATTTGCTGGAGGATTCTGGTGCTAACATACTGCTCGTACAGCGAATGGAGCATCGGCCCGTTGATTTTAAGGGAACTGTGCTCGACCTGAGCGATTCCGCAATTTATGGAACGGATGATGCTGATCGATACGATCCTGTTTTGCCGAATGATCACGGGACGTATACTGACACGACTGACATGGGATACGTAGATTTCTTGAATCCACTCTACTCCATTTCCGCTAGTCCTGAGCTTGCTTCTACTACAACCACACAACCAGAAATTCTACAACCAGAAGTTACACAATCAGAACAAGTGGAGGCAACCGCTGCTGATCGTTTGGCCTACATCATGTACACCTCTGGGACAACCGGCCAGCCCAAAGGGGTTATGGTGGAACACCGAAATGTCGTCCGTCTGGTGAAAAATACAAACTACGCGCAATTGAATGCCGATACGCGTATTTTGCAGACCGGGGCCGTTGTCTTTGACGCGTCCACCTTTGAAATTTGGGGTGCGCTATTGAACGGTGGACAGCTGGTGCTGGTGAGTCAGGAGGTCATTTTGGATGCGTCCAAGCTCAAGGAAGCGGTCCGCAGCCACGGCATTACCACGATGTTTCTGACCACACCGCTCTTTAACCAGTTGTCCCAGCAGGATCTGGCGCTGTTCGAGGGGATACGGGAGCTGCTGGTTGGCGGGGATGTGATGTCCGTTCCACATATGAACCGGGTGCTGGAGGCTCATCCTTCCCTGCGGATCAGTAACATCTATGGACCGACCGAAAATACGACCTTTTCCACCATGCATGCGATCACCGGTGTGCAATCCGAATCGGTGCCGATTGGCCGCCCAATCCCTAACTCAACGGCGTATGTCGTGGATCGCTCGATGCAGCTCCAGCCTGTCGGGGCGTGGGGTGAGTTGATCGTCGGCGGTGACGGGGTGGCCCGTGGATACCGGAATCGCCCAGACCTGACAGCAGAAAAGTTCATCGACAGCCCGTTCCGTAGCGGAGAACGCTGCTATCGCACAGGCGACCTGGTGCGCTGGAATGCGGACGGGACGCTGGAATACAAGGGACGGATCGACGCCCAGGTGAAAATCCGGGGTTATCGGATCGAGCTGGGCGAGGTGGAAGCGCAGCTGTTAAAGCTGGAGTCGGTGCGAGAAGCGGTCGTGATTGCACATGAGGATGAGCAGGGGCAAAAGCAGCTCTGTGCTTATGTGGCGACCCATGAGGAAGTAACAGCAAGTGAGCTGCGCAGCGCTTTGAGCCAGGAACTGCCGGGCTACATGGTGCCGTCGTATTTTGTACAGCTGAAGCAATTGCCACTGACACCGAACGGCAAGGTGGATCGGCGGGCGCTGCCGCAGCCGGAGGGAAGTATAAGCTCAGGCGCAGAATATGTACCTCCTCAAAATCAATTACAAGTACAACTGGCGAGTATCTGGAAAGATGTGCTGGAGCTTGAGCGCATTGGGATTAAGGATAACTTTTTTGAAGCAGGAGGGCACTCGCTGCGAGCGACACATGTCATATCGCTTATTCATAAGGAATTGCATAAAAATGTACAGCTAAAGGACCTGTTTCAGCACCCGACGATTGAACAGCTTGCACATGTTATTGAAGCGCTGGAGCAAACCGCCTATGAATCCATACCTGTTACGGAGAAAAAGCCATTTTATGCGGTATCCTCGGCACAAAAACGGATGTATATCCTCCATCAGCTTGATGGAGCGGGAATTAGCTATAACATTCCTGGTGCTCTGACACTGACAGGTTCACTTGATCATAAGGCACTGGACAATGCGTTCCGCCAGCTTATTGACCGCCATGAAACATTGCGTACCAGCTTTGAGACCATGAACGGTGAACCTGTCCAGCGAGTACATGACGAGGTTCCTTTCCGTATGGAGTTGATTCATGCCCACGGAGCTGACCCAAAGGAGACGGACGAACTGGTACGCGACTTTGTCCAGCCGTTCGATCTTGGACAGGCTCCGCTTTTCCGAGTCGGTTTGATTGAAACAGATCCAGAGCATCATATTTTGCTGCTGGATATGCATCACATCATCTCGGACGGTACCTCTATAAATGTGATGATTCAGGACTTCATCCATTTATATACAGGTTACACGCTGCCACCGCTGCGCATTCAGTATAAGGACTACGCCGCCTGGCAACAGGAGCAGCAGCAAAGTGAACGCTATCGGCAGCAGGAAAGCTACTGGCTGAATACCTTCGCAGGAGAGCTACCCGTGCTGGATATACCAACCGATTATCCACGTCCGGCGACGAGAAGCTTTGAAGGAGATGTGCTGGAATTTACACTCGATCAACGGCAGAGCGAAGGTTTAAAAAGCATCGCAAAGCAGACGGAATCGACATTATATATGGTGCTGCTGGCAGCTTATACGACTTTGCTTAGCCACTACAGCGGGCAGGAGGATATTATCGTCGGTTCACCGATTGCGGGGCGGCCCCATGCTGATCTTGGTAGCCTGATCGGGATGTTTGTGAATACACTGGCAATCCGCAATGTTCCGGAAGGGGGTAAGACATTCCGCGATTATGTATTGGAGGTCAAGGAAAACGCGCTGAAGGCGTTTGAACATCAGGATTATCCGTTTGAAGAGCTGGTGGACAAGCTGGGCGTGGATCGAGATTTAAGCCGTAATCCGTTATTTGATACCATGTTTGCTCTGCAAAATTTGGAGCAAAAGGAGCAGCAACTGGAAGGCTTGCAATTGACACCCTATCCGAGTGAACAAAATACTGCAAAATTTGATTTGAGTCTGTTCGCGATGGAGGATGGGGAGCAAATTGCCTGCGGTCTTCAATACGGAACCCGACTGTACAAACGGGAAACCATCGAACGACTGGCTGTACATTTGCAGCAGCTTATCCATGCGGTGATAGAACAGCCGGATATCGCTCTTTCGGCTATTGAAATGGTTTCGTACCAAGAAAAAGAGCAGATTGTAATGCAATTCAACGATACAGTAGCAGACTATCCGTATCCACGTGATCAAGTGCTGCATGTGCTGTTCGAGGAACAGGCAGCACAATCACCGGATCGGCTGGCCCTCACCTTTGGGGACACACAGCTCACCTACCGCGAACTGAAGGAACGCTCCGACCGTCTGGCACGTATACTCGCTTCCCATGGGATACGGCGTGGCTCCGAGCCAGAGATACAGCGAGTAGGGATTATGGCGGAGCGCTCCATTGAAATGATCGTGGGTATGCTGGCGATTTTGAAGGCCGGAGGGGCTTACGTTCCCATTGATCCCGAATATCCTGAGGAGCGTATCCGTTATTTACTGGAGGATTCCAGTACTCGGCTGTTACTTTCACAGCGACGTGAGCAGGTTCCTTTTGAACCAGGTATTCCGATCATAGATTTGAGTGATGAACAACGATGGAGTAGCGAATCTGAACTTTACGCTCATGTGGATGAATCTGCTGCTGTTCCAATGGAGGGATCTTCCTCGGATCTTGCGTATGTGATCTACACCTCTGGTACGACAGGCAAGCCGAAGGGCGTGATGATCGATCACCGTAATGTCGTGCGTTTGGTGAAAAACAAAAGCTACGCCACGCTTGACGAAAATACGCGTATGCTACAAATGGGTGCCGTGGTGTTCGATGCCTCCACGTTTGAAATCTGGGGAACGCTGCTGAACGGGGGTCAACTGTATCTGGTAAGTCATGACACTATTTTGGACGCCGCCAAGCTCAAACAGGCGATTGACAAGTATCATATTAGCACCATGTTCATGACCACGGCTTTATTCAATCAGCATTCACAGCAAGACATTGGAGTGTTTGCCTCCCTGAAGGAATTGCTCGTGGGTGGTGATGTATTGTCCATACCCCACGTCAACCGCGTGCTGAAGGAGTACCCGCAGCTTCGTTTGGCCAATATTTATGGGCCGACGGAGAACACCACCTTTTCCACCATCTATGACATTACAGAACCGCAAACCCAAGCTATTCCCATTGGGCGTCCGATTGATCATTCGACCGCGTATGTGGTCAATCGTTCGTTGAAGCTGCAGCCGATCGGAGCCTGGGGGGAACTGATCGTCGGTGGTGACGGTGTGGGACGTGGATATCTGAATCGGCCGGAGCTCACGGCGGAAAAGTTTATAGAAAGTCCGTTCCGGCCCGGGGAGCACTGCTATCGTACAGGGGATTTAGTGCGTTGGCGTGCAGATGGCGTGTTGGAGTACAAGGGAAGAATGGATGAGCAGGTCAAAATTCGCGGCTACCGCATTGAGCTGGGTGAAATAGAAACCCGTTTGTCCACGATTGCAGGAGTGAAGGAATCGATTGTTACCGTACGGCAGGATGATAACGGGCAAAAACAGTTGTGTGCTTATTTTGTAACAGACAGCGAATTGAGCGCCAGTGACTTACGTAACGTTTTGTCGCAGGATCTGCCTGGCTATATGGTGCCTTCCTATTTTGTGCAACTTTCCAGACTGCCTTTGACGCTGAATGGTAAAGTAGACCGCAGGGCCCTGCCTGCACCGGAGCAAAACGTTGATACAGGCATGGATTATGTAGCACCCGAGACGGATGTTCAGCAAGCACTGGCTACCGCCTGGGGGGCAATTCTTGGGATTCAGCGAGTGGGCATACAGGATAACTTTTTCCATCTGGGTGGCGACTCCATCAAGGCCATTCAAGTGTCGTCCCGATTGTTTCAGGCTGGATACAAGCTGGAGATGAAGGACTTGTTCAAATACCCGACGATTGCGGGACTAAGCAAATTTATTCAGCCTGTTAACCGAATAGCAGAGCAGGGAGAGGTTACGGGATCTGTTTTGCTTACACCGATTCAGCGCTGGTTTTTTGAACAGCCAACGGCAGAGCCGCACTATTTTAACCAATCTGTCATGCTCTATCGACAAGAAGGCTACGATGAACAGGCACTTCGGCAGGCGCTCCATCAGATTACAGCGCACCATGATGCATTGCGTATGGTTTTTCGTTCGTCGGAGAACGGGTATACGGCATGGAATCGTGGTATAGAGGAAGGCGAACCATACCATCTGGAAATCTTTGGTTATAGGGACAGCGACGTAAATGAGGGCGATTTGGCGAAGATGATTGAAGCCAAATGTAATGAAATTCAATCCGGCATTTCCCTAAGCGAAGGGCCGCTCATGAGGCTAGGGCTGTTCCGTTGCCCGGATGGAGATCATCTGCTGGTCGTGATTCACCATTTGGCGGTGGACGGGGTATCCTGGCGCATTTTATTCGAGGATTTGGCGACTGCTTATGATCAAGCCTCCAAGGGAGAGCAGGTGATTCAGTTGCCTCATAAAACGGATTCGTTCCAAACGTGGGCCCAGCAGTTGTACGCTTATGCCAATAGCCCAGCCATGGAACGTGAACGCTCGTACTGGGAGGAGCTTGCACAAGCCGAGTTGGCTCCCTTGCCGCAGGATTATGGGCATCATGAGCACGAAAAGCCGTTGATTGGTGACAGTGAGTCGGTTACCGCTGTATGGACAAGTGCGGAGACAGAGCAGCTACTGAAGCAGGCCAATCGTGCCTACCACACGGAGGTTAATGATCTGTTGCTGACGGCAGTAGGGATGGCATTGCAAGCGTGGAGCGGATATGAGCGTTTCCTGATTCATCTGGAGGGGCATGGACGCGAAGCTATTTTACCTGAGGTAGACATTACCCGAACCATAGGGTGGTTTACAAGCCAATATCCTGTTTTGCTTAATATGCCGGAAGAAATTGCTCTTTCGCAACGGATTAAGCATGTGAAGGAAGGACTGCGCGGCATCCCGCAAAAAGGGATCGGCTACGGTGTACTGAAATATTTAGCCGACCGCCAGACACAGGCACCGGAGGCATCTCCAGCCCTATTTACGACAGATCCCGAAATCAGCTTTAACTATTTGGGACAGTTCGATCAGGATATGAAAGGGAACGACTTGCAATCATCCTCATATGGGGGTGGGATGCCGCTGAGCCCGACCATGGCTCGGACGTATACGCTGGATTTTGGCGGCATCATTTCGGGAGGTCAGTTGGGTCTGACGATTAGCTATAGCCGTACCTGCTATCGACCGGAGACGATAGAGCGATTGGCGAAATTACTGGAATCGAGTCTGCGTGAAATTTTGACGCACTGCATTCATAAAGAACACCCGGAGCTGACCCCAAGTGATATTTCCTATAAAGGAATGAGTGTGGAGGGCTTGGACAGCCTGTTATCTGAAATGGGTGCTGCGGGTGAGGTCGACAATGTATATGCACTGACCCCGATGCAAAAAGGGATGCTATTTCACAGCCAGCTGGATAGTCAAGCAGCCGCGAATGACGCGTATTTTGAGCAGGTTTCTTATGATATGCGAGGTCGGATGGACATTCAGGCTTTTGCAGAAAGCCTGAATATTCTGGTTCGGCGACATGAGGCGCTGCGTACACATTTTTATTTTGGCCGGGATACGGAACCGTTGCAGGTGGTGTATCGAAGTCGGGATTGCGGCTTTCAATATGAAGATTTACACAATCTGGATGTGGATACAAGGGATACCTGGGTGAAAAGCTTCGAGTTGGAAGATAGAGCACGGGGCTTTGATCTGCGTCGGGATGTCCTGCTGCGTGTAGCGATTTTACGTACCGGAGAAGACAGCTATCATTTTGTATGGAGCTTCCATCATATCGTCATGGACGGCTGGTGTCTGTCCCTTATAAATAAAGAAGTGTTTGAAAGCTATGCAGCACTTCAGGAGGGCAGAGTGCCAGAGTTGGCACCGGCAGTGCCGTACAGCAGCTATATTGAATGGCTGGAAGCACAGGATCGCAAGGCGGCAGCCGACTACTGGAGCAGCTATTTATCCGGGTATGAGCAGCAAACAGCACTACCAGCTATAAAATCCGGTCGAAAGAGTGAAGGCTACAAGGCCAGCGATTGGGCGACGGATTTGGAGCGTGAGCTGACCCTCCGGGTGGAGGAGACGGCTAAGCGGTATCAGGTGACCATGAATACGTTATTACAAACCGCATGGGGGATTGTGCTGCAAAAATATAACAACCACAGTGATGTCGTATTTGGCAGTGTTGTCTCAGGTCGTCCATCGGATATTATCGGGGTCGAGGATATTATCGGCTTGTTCATTAATACCATTCCCGTTCGCATCCGCTGCGAGGCAGGGGAATCTTTTGCAGAAGTTATGAAGAAAATGCAAGAGCAGGCGCTGGCTTCTCATGCATATGATACGTATCCACTGTTTGAAATTCAGGCATTGACCGACCAGAAGCAGGATTTAATTAACCATATTATGGTGTTTGAAAATTATCCGGTGGAGGAGCAGGTCGAGGAACTGGGAATTGACGGGCAGGAACCATTCCCGATTTCCAACGTGGTGGCTGCAGAGCAGACCAACTACGAACTGAACCTCGTCGTTATGCCGGGAGAATGCATAAAGATTCGTTTTATGTATAACGCGTTAAGCTTTGATCAAACAGACATTGAGCGTCTGCATAGACATTTTGTGAACCTGTTGGAGCAAGTTTTGCTTAACCCGAATGTTTGCGTAGAAGAGCTGGAACTGGTTACAGCGGCGGAAAAACAACAAATTACAGGAGAGTTTAATGACACTGCCTCTGCATATCCAAGCAATCACACGATCCAAAAACTGTTTGAGGAGCAGGCAGAGCGCACGCCGGATCATATTGCTGTAGCTTTGGGTCATCAATCATTGACCTATCGAGAACTCAATGAGACGGCCAACCGTCTTGCACGTACCCTGCGTGCGGAAGGCGTTGAACCGGATCAGCCGGTAGGCATTTTAG
>NZ_JBSQBM010000039.1:0-23878 GCF_059417685.1 Paenibacillus sp. LT-B23
AAGGGAGTTCAATCATATCAACTCTGAGATAAACATTGGTGTAGCTCCATCCTCTGTATTAAAGCCAAATTTATTATAGAAATCCACTGCATGAGGATAAGAAATTAATACTTTTGTTTTACACCCTTTATATCTATCAAGCATTATATTCATCATTTCCTTACCTATACCTATACTCTGATAACTCGGATTAATAAGCATATAATGAAAATATACCGTTAAAACACCATCTGACAAAGCATTTATTAAACCGACAAGCTTTCCTCCTTCCCAAGCGGTAACAATTGAATGAGACCCTCCGATTGCTTGTAAAAGCTCGTTTGGATACTTGCCAGACTCCCATTCTACCGAAAGAAATAACTCTTGGAGTGCATCCTTAGTGATATCCTCTTTGCTTGAAGCGTAATAAATACTCACCCCTATACCTTCCTTTCATAAAACTAACTACGGCACAACATCTGTTTTAAACTCCCATATTTCGATGGTTTTGCAATCCTTACGAAACCATAAAATAATACCGACAAAGCAATTTCGGATTTATCAAAGTGAATAATCACTTTATTTACCTCAATATACTATTAAAAATATGTATAGAACATGGATTAACTGAAGTGTAATTTGTATTTATTTACATTAGAGAATTCATGAGAATACTTCTTTTACTTAAGCATACTAATCCTAAGAGGCTTATAGCGTTAATCTGCCCGTTAGCTTAACGAGCTAAAATAGCGACATTCAATGGGACATGTTCTTGTCCCTCGACAACTCGACTTTTGATAGGAACAAATTCTGCCTCTTCAATATGATGCTTTTGACTGTGTAAGAAGAACTTGTCCTTTTGGTAGACCTGTCCCACCGTAAATAGTCACTGTATAAGCGCCTGAAGGAACAAGTGGCATACTATCATTATTTACAAGTTCTACTGTTGCGTCTTCTGCAACACTTGCATTAAAAATAACCGTATTCTTACTGTCGTGCTTTACTTCGACCCTAAAAGAGTGTGCTCCAGTATTTTTTGCATTAAGTTTAATATGTGGATATCCAACTGTCACAGAATAATCTTTTTCAGGGTCCACTTTATCACCCGCTAAATCCCAAGTTAGTGTATCTTCGAGTGCATCAGGACTGCTTTCAAAGATTCCATTTTCTTCTTTGGATTTTAAATCAACATTATTTTTCAAGGCACTTGAAACGCCAATAATAAGTAAAATAGATGCAGTGGTAGCAATAATCTTCATAACTTTGTTTTTCATTTATGTAACATTCCTCTCAATGAACAGATTTCAACTAGCGTTTCCCGTTGCTTAACAAGGATTTCTTTTAAATACTTATAATGATTCTTGCCCATATTCATTCCAATATTGCTTTAAATGCTTTTGTAACGCAGAATCAAGCTCAGCATTATCATATTCCACATCATTTTCGGCAGAGAGAATTGCCATTCCCAAGGGTCCGCTGAGTCCCCTTGAACCTCCACTCATGCCAAGCTCAGGTAGCAATTCAGCTTGGGAATACCAGCGTTCTGCATAATCCTTGGTACCGCCTGCATTTCTAACGATATATAGTCGATGCAGGATGTTAACATCATCCCGATAACCATAGTAAAAATAACCTTTTTCCTTAAGAGCATCCGTAATATTGATTTCTTCGCTGTTGACACTTACAATGAGCTGTCCCGAGGACTCTTTGACTACCCAATCGCCGTCGTTTTCGCTACCCATGGTGGCTGTATGGTCTTCTGCAATTTCATAGTGCAGGGAGGTTTTATTAGCAAAGACAACAGTCTGTCCTCTACCTTTGAAAATCCTCGCATAATCAGTAGCGGCTGCATTTTCATATGTTTGACCTTGTTCGCTTGATAATTGTCCACCATCTTTTGAAACAGAACAAGCAACAAGGGTGAACACTAATGTTGATAATGTAGTTATTTTAAACATTTTTTTTATCATGATTCGTTTCCCTATCTCCTTTTTTCTTTTGTTTTACTTAGAATATAATCTAGCATGTAATTACTGGTATTGGTATATCCAATACACTATCCTGCCCGTTCGTAATAAGAAAAAATCACTTTATACAACTGTATTACTTATAACCTTAAGAAAACCGTTCTTTGCAGCTGTATCAATTAACTGATTAATGGAGCGACTTGCGGTATCGCTAAACAAATACCACTCATCTTTTGATACGTCATGAATCAAAATCTCTGGGTACTCTGCTAAAAGTTCAGATGGAAAAGAACGAATTAAAGAATAAACATCAAAGCGAACTAAGCTGTTCCCTTTTGGGTCTAGAAAATCATATTGTGCATTTTTATAATAAGACCCAAGTGTGTCAATAGTGAATCTCCAAGAGTAGTCTGCAGGTGCTTCGACCTTTTCACCTTTGTTTTTCACAAAAATATTATAAATTGTTTTGTTATATGCATTTCCATTAATTTTCTGAACTACGCCGCCCATAGTCATATGGTATTCATGTTGCAATACTTTTACTTGTGCACCGTCTATGAACAATGGTTCAGTATCAACCGTCACTGCAAAGTTGTTGTAATTGACATGGCATCCAAACGTCTCTGCAATAAAACGAAGTGGAACAAATATGCGATTATTTTTCATGTATGGTTTTACATCAAGCAGCATCTTCTTACCGTTCTTCTCAGTTGTACTACTGTTCAGTGTTAATATGACTTTCATATCGCTTTTAGCGAGAATAACCTCGGAATTGGACCATTCGACGCTAGCCCCCAAATTCTCACTAATAACACGTAGAGGTACCATTGTACGTTTGTTCTTAATTTCGGGCTTTACATCGGATGCAATAGCAACACCGTCAACTTTGATTTGATTTTCTGCTGCATAAGTAGTTGACGATGAAATAAATAAAAAGATTGCAAGAAAAACCCCAAGGAATGCTTTTTTCATAAATGATAGCTCCTTTTTGGGTTAAATTCGAATTCGTTGCGCAGTAACTCCCCCCCCTCATATTAAGACGAAACTTGATAAAATTTGTTGCACTCTCCTGCTCGTTAACTAACGAGATTAGATCAAAATAAAACTTGAGTTTTTAGCAAAACCCTCAAAATAACAAGCTTCGATCATAAAATTTCAGACTCTTGACCGACTGAATCAATTGAACAGCCCCATATAAACTATCTGGAGCATCGTCGTATGTACAGTTTCGGTTATAATCCTTTACCTGATGATTATATCGAAGGTTATCTGCATTGAATAGAATATGACCCTTCTTCACTTCCGGCTCCAGACTAATAATACGCTCATGTTTCTGTCCCTTGGAATGTACACTTTCTACGGGTGTATGTATCTTCGCCTTCCATAACTCTTCTTCAAACTTTTGCTTCATATAGCTCTGTGCCTGATTCACCTCAAAGCCAAGCTTATCTACAGGATAAAGCTTCAACTTTTCAATAGCCACTTGGAATAAATTATCTGGCAACAGCTTATAAATATTACCGTCAACCACATACATTTGCTTCGTCTTCCTGTGCTGCCCAATAATGGAGACAGCAGAATAGTCATTTTTCTTCCCGGCTTTAATGGCTGGATCAATGTACATCGCCATTTCCATATCCTCAAATTCAGGTAGCCTGTCCCAATACATGATATTCTGGAATATGTATTCATCGGTTGAGCGGGGATCGTTCTGTAGCTCTTTATAGAAGCTTTTTTCTCCCATCGCTTGCTTCTTGCACATCAAATAATAATAGTCCAAATACTCGTTCCATAGGATTTTCGTACCCTCCAGCATTTCCTCCTCATTAGCCATAAAGAAAGACAAAGCCGTATTGATCCTGTTTTCATCCTGCAAGTTATTATATTGTCGCTCCCACTCTGACCACAGATCATCACGCTCTGAAAATTGAAGCACGGCTGCTTTACGAACACTTCGCACACCTGGTATCTTACCTTTGAGCAAATCGGCCATGATATCTTCTTCGTTCAAGATCGTTCCACAGATCAGAATATTGGTATCCCTTGTTCCAATAGGAAGAATCACATCCGTAAATGTATTTTTAATCTGTTCTCGTTTGGCTTCGGATCGTGCTGTATCTTCCTTGAGCAAATCATCCATCAATACCAGCGTAGGACGATGATGCTTATAGTGAATACCTCTCAAGCTACCATCAATCCCACGAATCATAATGCAGGAATCCAGTCCACCTTTACTCTTCAGCCAAATTTCATTATTGTTCCAGCGGCTCCCTTTACGAATCCCAAAATCCTCAATCAGCATCCGATTTGTTTCCAGCTCATCTTTGATCATATCGAGGAACGGCAATGCAATTTGCTCTGTTGCAGATATAATCAATGTAAACTGTGATTTATCATAAAGTGTGGCATACAGCGGGAATAAAAAAGAACTGATCGTGGACTTTCCATGCTCTCTAGGGAGGCCGAAAGCCGTAATCAGTCCAGTATGGGCAAGCATATGTCTTAATTCCGTGAATAGCTCTCTGTGAAACTTGCCAAATACTCGATCAAAGTATTTAGGAAAATAGGCTAAAGCGAAAAATTCAATGTCCATCTCACCAATAAGCTTGCGTAGTTCAGAGAAAGAGAACGTTTCGATCAATTGTTTCATTTTGGGCGGCTTAAAATGCTTCTCCATATACTGCTTCAGCAACTCAGCCTGACGCTCAGCTTCTTGCTTTATTGTTTCAATAGTAGTGGCTCCTTTCTCATATGTACCGTAAAATGATCACAAAAATTTCTGCACCCTTTGCTGGCGGCTCTGTTTCTACAAATAGAAGACCCCCTCCCATCCACGACAAAAAGAGTGGCTCATCACCACTCGATATTTGCCAAAGCTAGTTCCATATCCTGCTGTGTTGTTAGGGTATAGATATTGGTCGTTGCTACGTGATCATGTCCAAGGATTTGCTGGATGGTCGTCAAAGGGGTCGTTTTCACCAGCTTATAGCCAAGCGTATGTCTGAGCATATGGGGTGTCACCTTTACATTGACCCGATCTCCGTATTTGCTCAGGATCAGGTTAATCGCATTCCGTTCCAAAGATCCTCGCTGGCCAATACATAAATATTCTGAATCAACCTGTGGTCTGACTTCAAGATATCGGGTAATGGCTTTTCGTACATCCTTATTTAATGGAATGGTACGAAAGGAATTCCCTTTACCAAGTACTTTCAATAATCCTTTACGTTCACTGATTTCAATATCCTTCAGCTTGATACCAACCAATTCGCTTACCCTTATCCCTGTTCCAAGCAACAATTCAATCATACAAATATGCATCCGATTGCCCATACGGTGAATTTCATTTCGTAGCCTCCACAAATCCTTTTCCGCTAACCCTTTGTATTGCCGAACAACCTTATTTCTGACCGCTTCGATATGTATTTCTTCCTTAATATAGTCTTGATGATGCATCCACTGTGAAAATACGTTGATACTAGCGATCTTACGATTGATGGTCAGTATCGCTTGGTTGGTGCTTTGCAGATATTTCTTGTACTCTACCCCATCCAGTTCAATCCACTGATCCAGTCCATACTCCGTTTTCCTTTGATACCAAGCTATGAACTGCAATACGTCCCGAATATAGCAGGAAACCGTATTTTCACTCCGATCCTTGCTCCGTAAATGTGCTTCAAACCCTTGAATATACTCCATATTCGCCCCCACCCTTCGCTTTGTGTGTCACATCATACCGTTGATGTGGGGCAAAGTCCACCGTTTACATAACCTATCTTATGCACTGATTCTGGCTACTTTATAGGCTCATTCAGGGCTGAAATGGGCGTTTATCTATACAAATACTGACGCCATAACGCTATGACTGCGAATCATCTAGCTCCACATATCCTTCCTCAATCTCTACTGATTCCTCAATAGCTTCATATTCGGCATCCACTACATCCGCTTCAATCATATCCAGAAATAGCTGCTTGCGCTCCTGTTCCAGTGCCTTCGTATTGACCAGCAGCTCACGTCGATCATTCCACTCGTTGGGTGCACGGTTCTTTAAGTAGAAGATCATCGCTGTCGGATTGGGAGGCTGATATCGTTTCACTTTCTCAATGCGCGTCTTCTTTTTTCCGTTTTTGTCCTCTTCAACTACTGTACGAATTTCCTCATATTCATAGCCCGTAGCAGCTTTCAAAAGTGAATTTTCCACGTGGGATATGGGGACAGATTTGCTCCATTTGACTAGTTCAGCCAGCATCGGATGTTTATCTATATACTCGTACCAAGTCGTTTTACCTATATCGAGTTTCCTGATGATGTCCTCTGCATTCACGCCTTCTTCGAACCATGCCTGAATCTCCGCTAGTCTAGGATATACATGGGTTTCCCACTTGGTTGGACGTTCTAATGCTTCAGCAAATTTAGGGTGTTTCCTACGATAATCGCCTAATGTCCAAATATGAATATTTAATCGTTTGGCAATCTCCTCATCTGTGGCTCCTTCACGTACCCAAACGGGAATATCCCTGAGCCTTGGCACAACAAATTGATCATATTTGGTCAGTATCTTTGGCTTGTTTCTTTTTGGCTTGTCATTGTTTTTGCTCATTAACTCACCTCCATCACGAAAAAAGGGAACAGCCAACTATCGCCATTCCCCATATGTATCAGCTTACCCTTCCAATTCAGCCTCGTAAAACAACTCGATATCTTCAATTACCTTTTGAATCAGCTCATTGTCCTCTTGAGCTTCCTCAGCTCCAGCACATTTACCTTTTCGGCTTGCATGCCGTTTAGGAATCGAATTACTATATTCACTTTTGCCTTACCCAATTCAATCACCCTTTCGGTTTAGTCAGCACATGATACCTCTGACCTTGCCGACTCAGCAACAACTTCTTGAAAGCCCACCTTTACTTCATTCCGAATTAAATACACGCTGCTATTATCGCCAACGTGAGCAATATACCGCTTCACAATCACATCTACATATTTGGGGTCAAGCTCACTCGTATAGCAAATTCGATCCGTTTCCTCACAAGCAATCAACGTTGAACCTGAACCACCAAATGGGTCAAATACAATATCACCAAGCTTGCTTGAGTTTTTAATTGGGTAACTAATCAAGGGAATCGGCTTCATGGTCGGATGATACTCATTCCGAAAGGGACGATCAAATTGCCATAAGGTTGTCTGCTTACGATCACTATTCCAGTAGTGTCCACCTGTCGGCTTCCAACCGTACAATACGGGTTCGTGCATCCAGTGATAATCGGCATGGCCGAGTACCATCGCTTGCTTAGCCCATATACAGCATTGTGCCAATTTGAATCCAGCTTCAATAAATGCCTTCCTAAAATTCAACCCTTCACTATCCGCATGGAACACATAAATACTTGCTCCGTCATCAGCTACTTTAAACATTTGAGTATAAGCAGCCAACAGGAAATTATAAAACTGGTCGTCATCCATCTTATCGTTCTCAATTTTCAATGCATCCTTGGTCTTGCCCGTATAGTCCACATTATAAGGTGGATCAGTTACAATGAGATGAGCCTTCTTGCCATCCATCAATGTTGTAATATCCTGCTGATTAGTCGAGTCTCCGCAGATTAGCCTATGCTTCCCAAGTATCCAGATGTCACCTTTACGAGTGATCGGATGTTCAGGTAATGCTTCTTCTACATCAAAGTCATCTTCTTCATCCACTGTTTCTTCGTGTAATGTATTCAGCAACTTCTCACACTCACTCATATCAAATCCTGTTAGAGAAAGATCATAATCAGCTAGTTTTAATTCTTCCAGTTCCTGCGCCAACAAGTCAAAATTCCAATCTGCATACTCAGCCGTTTTGTTATCAGCGATTCGGTAAGCTTTGACCTGTTCTGGTGTTAAGTCATCCACCAGTATTGTTGGGGCTTCCTTCAGTCCAAGCTTCTTGGCTGCTAACAGACGAGTATGACCTGCTATGATTTCATGATTACTGTCAATCAGAATGGGATTTTTAAAACCATAACTCTGAATACTTGTTGCTACATAATCTACAGCTTTCTCATTATTTCTGGCGTTTTTTATGTATGGAATTAACGTTTCTACGTTTACGAATTTGATTTCCAATCCACTTAATCCCCCTTTCTAAACTCGCTTTTAAAAAGACTGCGACCCAAATCCAGGTGTAAAACACACCAATTGCAGTAACAAATCGTAATATTTCTATGATTATTGCTTGTAACATTAATAACAATCTTGTTGCTCCTCTCCAAATGAAAAAGGAACCCTAGACCATAGCCAGAGTTCCCGTGTGTAATATGTACTTTTAAATTTTGAACATTGTGTCACGTGACACATTTTTATATACACAACCACGTTTTGCATTTTTGAGTAAGGACGGCATCCTGCATCTTCATGACGAAGAGCATGCCGCACAGCACGGCAATTATGTACAAACGAGTCTGACGCCAACTCATCGCGACACTGCCGATTCTCAAACTGCTCGCAGCAGAGCTTCCGACATGAATCATTTTCCCGGTTCATCCGGGGCTTTATGGCACGGCGGCAAGGAACCAGTTAACCAACGGAAACATGAACAGCCTGTGTGGAACCCTTGCGCGGTTTAATTCCGAAGCGTGCCATATTAGGATAATGGAATCATTGTCCATTTTTTTGTTGAACAATTACAATAAAAGACTTATAATGTAAATGTATATAACTACCTGTAAAAAAACTTTATTGATCATGAATACTCTAATAGTTTCTATACATACTGGTTGAATTGATAAAGCGTGCAGGAAAAAAATCAAAGAAAGTGGGCTTATGAGTATGAAAAACATTAAAAAAGCTTCTGTAGTATCTGTTTTGTCTTTAGCTCTTGCAATTCCATTAACTGCTTCTGCAGCAGCCACTACGGAAGTTACACCATCTACAACTGACTCAATAGCAGTTTCCCAATCTGCAAACACATCGACCGATGTGAATACACCAAAACCGGGGGATCATGTCATTACTCCACAAGCTACTGATGGACAAATTGTCGATCGTCCAGTAGCTGGATTTAATGATTCTGCTGATTTTGACGTTAAATCAGGGTATGGATATGTAAGGTTGTACTTGAGAAACACAGGGAACACTACTATAACTTTTACTGTGAATCAGGGAAGTGCATCTGGTGCGGAAAAGTACAGTGGAACAGTAAAACCTGGTAAAACATTCGATGAAATATTAAATTCAAGCAAGCCATGGACTGTAGGGAAATTTTATGTTAGTTTAAGTAGTGGTTCTGGTTCCATGTCTGGAAAGCTTGGAGTTCGGACTAGTACTAATACGAATTTTTAAATATAATTGCTGGAAAAGCGGGCCAATGAGGCTCGCTTTTTTTGTTGGGGGTGATGTTCATGAAGAAAAGCCCAATATCAGGAATATGTATGCTTTGCAATGACCCTAACCCGAACCCGGAGCATACAACGATGGGCGCATCCTTTTGTGATACATCTTGGGATGTCATGAAATCTGGGGATGAGGACAAATTGGGTGAAAGGATCGTTTGGGACAAGTGATATCAAGAAAGTGAGCAAAAGCCAGCTTATTATGGTTTAACTGCCCATTTTCCGGTATTGTCCGATTTTTATTCTTTGACGGCCATTTTCGGTAATTAGTAAAACGGTCTTGTTCTTCCTCTCTAGTTACTAAGTACAAATGGTTTAATGCAACTTTTAAATTTTGCAATACCAGTCCATATTCAACAAGATAAATTTGAATATGTAAATCGAAAATTTTAAATTAAGCAACCTGACCACAACCACAAACGAATAAGTGTCTTGGGCATGAGGTAAACACCGTTTCTCCATTTCATTCTTTCTAAGTTTAGGCTATGTCAATGGACTGACCCCAGTTCCCCCTATATATAGAAAAATAGGGTCACGTCAATCTATCACGTTCAAAAAAATAAAATGAAGACAGCCAACGATGTTGGATGGCTACGGAAAGAAATAATTTGTTTACAAATTTTTGTTGACGGCTTCTTTTGGTCTTAACGTTTGTACCAAATAAGGGAAAACTCTCTCACCATCTCGATAAAAACCACTTCGCTACGCTTCGTAATCGGTATTCATCGACCTGCCGCCGTTTCCCCTCTTGCCTTCGGCAATTCACCCTTTTGCGGCTCATTTTGGACACTTTATTTACAAATTTATCATAAGAGGAAGAAATCTTCCCTTAATATTAGGGAGAAAATCTTCATTTGGAACTACTATAATAGTTTACGATAATGCTCGCTAACCACATGATCGGTAAATGCATCTTGATCCACTAGCATAAATAACCAATATTGTCGTCCAACTTTTGAGGTTTTTTCAAATAGCAATATATTATGATTCTTTAACTCACTCAAAATGAATTGCTTTCTATTTCCCTTCCAATTATCTCTAAACCACTGATATAGTGCTTTTCCACCTATAGCCTTAGCGGTAAGCTTGATATTCTTTTTGCCCACCATGAGCTTAACCATTTCGATCATTTTCTTGGAACAAGCTTTCTTAAATCGAAGTTCATTATGTAGTTGATGCATATGGACTCGTTCATCCGGCAATCCAAATTCTTTTTGCATCAGTGTTAACCATTCTGTCCGTTTCGAGTACATCACAATATCCACTTCTTCGGTTAAATTTACATTGCGTAGGGATGTTCTATGAATGATTTGTGAGAGATTAGCCAATACATCTTCTATATATAGTTTTTGTATTCTCTCATCCGTAAACCAGTTTCCTTTATTTCGATTCTCATTTAAGGATATATCGATGTCTACACCATACATGGCTACCGCGATTTCCCGATAATGCCTAGGTGGGCGAATGGGAACACCAAACAAGGCCATCGCATTAAAACTAGAAAAATCATTATTACCTACCACATTGAAAAGATGTTTCCTCATATCATCATCTGACTTCTGCTTGATGGTGAAAAATTGCTTGAGTTGCTCGTCCGTAATTACACCCTCAGCGTGATAAAATGCGATATCATCCTGCTTAGGTAATGCAATCATTTTGAAATTCGGACGTTTTCCTTGTAGTTTACTTTGTATCTCCAAGTAATCTCCTGCTATCGCTTCCTTGACTTCTTTTAGTTCACGGTAAGATAATGTTGTGGACGTATTTATATTTTTCCATCGAATATTCAAACGCTCAGCATATCGATGAACATTTGTCATGGGAATCAGTTCAAATCCAGAACGTTCATATATACTTTGGCTAATATGTGCTGTCCCGTCCAAAATCAGCATATGGGTATGTAAACGACTATAGTCCAGCCACTCTGAACAAATAATAGCTTGCTTATTCGTTCGTTCTATACAGCCAATATGATCGTTTGCATACATCTTCATAAACCACGTATATCTTCTCATATCCTCAAGTTCGCCTTTAGCATCAGCCAATTTAGCCAGGATTGTATTGAAGAACCGTTCTCTTTCTGAACCCTCTATAAATCGATTCAATCGTAATGTTGAATGGGAAGTTACATTGTCCTTTAATTCCAAGTTGATCAACTCACTCAGGATATCTCTAGCTTCCTTAAATTCACGATTACTTAAATGAATGCGATCTGCCAAATGCTCAAACCAGTCAAATGAATTGTCTTTACTGCCAATATCCCAGACACAACTGTCATAGTAAATAGGCATCTCGTCTATGATCACCAATCGTTTCCACTTATGTACTTCTTTAAGTTGAGCATCATCTTTCTTATTCTTAGCTCGCTGCGGGTAATATAATAAATAGTTATTCATGTTCTCATCATCTAACATCAAATCTCGAAGTCTTTGCTGAGGAATACATAAAATCTGATATTTTCTCATGGTATCTATAACTTTATGAATCTCATCAGAATTGACATATGCAATAGCATCTGGTATTTCATGTTGCTTGGCAAATTCAGAGACATCCTTATATACATTATTCTTCATCGTGTCGTTATTATTAAACACAAGTAATAGCGGATACTTTTCATGCTGATTTGAAGCATTTTTCTTTAATAGGCTCTTGCATAGAACATTTAATGCTGTACTTTTCCCTGTACCTGGAGCAGAATTGACTACCCATGATAAATAAGATTCTTCACGTTCAGTTTCATCCATATTCATTTGAAATCCCTTATGTATAAAACTTGATAATGCATGATATGTCGCCATAAATGCCTCTTCATGGAGACTTTCCATATGCGAACGAGAAATATAAGCTTCCAGATCGCTCCATTGATTCACTGCCAAATTAGATTCACTCCTTATATTTTCGGTTTCTTAATTTCCTCTAAAGCCTGTTGAAATTCTTCATTAATAGCATACAGCCAAAACTTTTGATGCTTATCAATCGTCAAAGCACGAGTAATGTACCGGATATTTTTATCCTGCAATTTCCTCATCATCTGACCATCGTAACAATAAAAATAGCTCATTTAGATTCACTCCTCTCATTTGTGGATCGCACCCATATATTGGATGTCACCCAAGCGCCCGTGTTAACAGGCGCTATATGTGTCACGTGACACCATTTACTCCATGGCCAGCAATTCATCCAGTATGTCATCCGTTGAAACATGATTCTCTTTGGCAATATGATCTAATTGTTGCTTATAAAATTTGATTTCTTCTGTTAACATTCCCAATGATTTTCCCTCTAAAGCATCGCTATAATTTTTACATCTTTTCAATTCATCTTGAAAGCTATGTAAATTCCATTTGTCTTCGATGTTGGTATCAGAGTAAAAAAGTTCATTTCGCATCTCATCCCAAAACTTCTCAACCATCCACGGCCTGAATTCGGAATCAAAATGATCTTTATTTTTTTCCAAATCATAAACAACTGCAAAATCAATATCTTCTTCTGTGATGTTGGAGATATGAAGATGATTGACAATACAATCCATTTGAGCAGTTAAAGCAAACCCTCGATTTGTAGAAATAACTACAGAGCCAAGTCCCGTATAATTCAAAATAGGCGAGATGATTAAACCGTAATGCCAATCATCCACCCATCTCTTGACTTCGTTTACGGTTAGCTTTTCTTTTTTTATGTCATGCTTCTCCCAAAAGGAACTATGAAATTTCAGTTGATAGTTTTCAAAATGACTTTCTTCCCTCTGTGAACCGTCTTCATGAATGAATTTTGATGTCGGTTTGTTTTTTAGCAATCTGTTCAAAAACGATTCCATTTTCAGTAGTTGCTTGGCATGACCGTCCGAAATATACCCCTCTGCAATCCAATCGTGAATAAAAGGTAATAATTTCAATAATCTTAAACGGCTTGTAACGAAGGCTCTGTTTTTGCTTACTTTTTTGGCAATTTGTTCATGCGTGTATCCTCTTTGTACATACTCATAAAATGCATGGGCTTCTTCAATAGGAGTCATTTGCTCCCGTTGAATATTTTCAATGACAGATAGATGAAAAGCTTCCTCATCGTTTAATTCCTTTACTTTCACTGCAATCGTATCCAGTCCAGCCATTTGACTCGCTCGATATCTGCGCTCCCCTTGAACAATCTCATATTGATCTCCATGTGGCCTGACCAGTATAGCTTCTTGTAATCCATCGCTTACAATGGATGCTGCCAGTTCCTGCAACGATTCCTCATCAAAATGCTTGCGTGGCTGATTCAAGTTGGTAACGATCTGGCTTAATTTTAATGTAATGTTCAAATGATGATATCTCCCTTATGTTTGGATTCGTATATAACGTTCTGGTTGTCACCCAAGCGCCCGTGTTAACAGGCGCCTATCATGACACACTATGATTCAATTTATTCGATATGGACTATCGCCTTAAAGCTTGATTTCGTTACTTTCTGAATCGTGATAAATTCAATTGTCGCACCGTCAAAATCTAGTAAGGATAACTCCTCATCTCGACGAATGGCCTGATCTCTCAGAATTATACATTTCCTTTCTCCATGCTCATCTACAATATGAACATAGCAATGCTCGACCACCTGAATCTGTAATTTTTTGCCCAATACCTGGTCAGCTACCGACTGCGATTCTTCCTCCGATTTTTTCAATGTGCTGAAGCCGAGCGAATAATTCCTCAATATTCGTCTTGTACTTTTCTCGTCCAACAGGGAAGGCGTATTACTGGTTTGTACTACGGTTTCCCGTTCAGCTTCGTACCCAATAAAAAATTGTCCCATAATCTCAAATAATGAATACACACCATCCCGCACATGGAATGGAAACTCCAGATCATCTATTATAGCCATGCCAGCTTGAATGGTAAGCTCTTTGCCTTCTACATTACGATTGGTGAGTCGGTTCACTCTTCGTACTTCCCTCTTCATCACATTTTCATGCTGCTTTAGATTTTCCAGTAGTCCATCTACAAATAGCCATGCAAAGGAGTACGTTCTGTAGGTTTGATATGCGATCTCGACAGCAACACTAGCAAGTATCGAAGGGTGCTGACAAATCTCCTCACACTGAGCCTTGTACTTCTCTCTTAACTCGGCGTATTCAGCACTAATGGCTTTCCGAGTTTCATTGTCTCGTTCCCATTTTTTCAGTTCATTGAATTGCTTTTGGCGATGATTAATTTGGTTTTTCTGCTTATTGTATTTTTTATACAGTGGCTCAATACGGGCTAGATAGTCCAGAAACTTAGGCTGGCTAACCTTTCTCATATCCTGTAACAATTGTCTCGTACTTTCTATGCCTAAAATAGACTGATCCAGTTTGCCATCTTCCATTTGGAACTTGCCATCTATGTACTTCTCTGCCTTGACGCAAAATTGATTAAACGGCGATTTCGTCGAGTGCTGATAATCCTCTGCCTTGCCACCCTTCGCAAAACGAAAGAAATACGGCATTTGGATAGCCAGACGATCCAGCACATATGGAATCTCTACCTCTAGTCCATTCTTCGTCGCATCAATAATTTGGCCTTGGAGGAATTTTAAAACTGAGTTTTCCAAAACGCGTGCTTGAAGGCTCCCTTCCTCCAAAGCCAGATTCTGAAAATACGTATTCACATTCGTACATCTACCCGTCAGGTTATGTAGACTTTTTAACTCTATCTTGACGATACTGTCCATATTATTCGGCACAGGTGCAGCTACTTTTTTATCATCTTCATTGATGATCGTAGGAGCATCAATCACGGCTGAGAGTATGGTGGGATCATTGGTACAGAGAGCCGTATCTCCATCCACATCTCCGAGTCCAAGTCTTGCAAGTGTTAAATCACAACAGTTCAGAACAATCACATTATCCAAATGACGTATATATCGGTTATGTACTTGTACAAAATCTAGCTTACCCACTTCATTAAATATCGTTAGCGGTGAACGGAATAGAGCATGCATTCCCTGTTTCCGATTCATAAACGCCTCGTTCTTCTTCAGCACACCTGTTACATGTTTTCCAGCGGCATGCTCCATAAAAGCTATTGGATCATTGGTCAGATAAAAGTAGCTTCCACGAATTGGGATGCGACCTTTCAACATATCTTGAACTTTCTGCATGGCTTGCTTCACGATAAACTTGCGGACATTACCGTCATACAACATCAATTCATTCAAATCGATAGCTTGGATAATTTCATTTATAAACTCTTTCTTCTGACCTCGTTCTATTTCATCTTCCTGTTCGTCGGATTCTTCATCTATATCTTTAGGTTCATCGTCTTCTTGGACTAGCATATGTAGGAACGCTTTCGTGTAAGCAATATCTCGAATCCACTTTCCATGGACGTCATCCTTTTGTCCATGTAGTACACGTTTGATGACATCCATTAGAGGCGTAGCTAATTGATATAAGTCGTTCAGTGTAAGATTCAACGCATGAATATATTGATATGTCAGTGGTGTGTAGGCGTTCATCTGGTATGCTGGCTTCGCATAATTGGCGACCCAAAAGTGATTATGATTATGTACTTTCAGTAATTCTTCATATTCCGTTATACTCTCGAACAAACACTTAGGCTTAGCTTCTCCCTCACTGTATTGATGCCATGCTTTGAAGCAGGATTTCGTGAGGATGAGATCAATAGGACGACCCTGTTTGTCGATGATCGGCTGTGATTCACCAAAAACATCTATTATTTCTGTAACACTATTTTCATTGAACCATTTCAACAGATCGAACCGGATAAAGTTACCTTTGATATATGGAAGTCTTCCCTGAACTGCATTAGGTGAATAGGATAGGTTCAGGTGCTGTCCGATACGCTCTGCAAACTGGAAGCTCATTAAACCTTGACCATCAAAAAACTGGACATTCTTATTTTCATACTTTGGATACTCCACTCGCTTGAAACCGATGGACTCTTCATTAATAGTGATGATTGGGATCTCTTCAGTTTGCTCGATGGAATAGCAAGGATATAGTTCGTCATCATACATAACTGAACGATCAGGAAAAGGAATTGCTTCTAGTTTCACACGACGATTTACTTTATTCCACCCATTGAAGGTTTTGAAATCTGATTGATCGGGAACGGACTTTGTACGACCATTCCTCAAGATCGTTTTATTCGGTATACGTTCTAATTTATGTAAGTGTTCTTTTGATGGCTTTAATTCTTTCTTCGCTTTGAAATATTCACGTTGCTTCGTCTTTTCATCGAATATTAAATTCTGTTGCTCCAAATCTTCAGCATACTTTTCCACTTTCCATACATCCTCAATGATCGTTTTCTTTTCATAATCTGGAATAACGACGATACGTGGAATATACGGGACTGGTTGTGCTGCTGAACGACTCACACCAAGAGCTGCTTCCCATTTATGGATATTGGTGAGTGGTGGCATTTTACCGAGTGTAATGCGTCGATACAGATCAGCAGCATACTTCTCCTGGATAAATTCTGTCCTCTGAGTACGTCCCATCGCAGGTGACTTAATCGAACGGACATATTTCTCTCCATTATAGTAGATACCTTCTCGCAGCATACGTTCAAACAAAGCAAGTTGGCATGGATCATCTTCATCAATTTGATCAGCTTTGAGCATGAAGAATACATCGGTAACATCGGTGGAAGGATCACGTTCTGCTACGACTCGCTTGAGTTGATCGAGATAGATACTGTCAGACACAGTGATGGTACGAGTACTGGATTGTGGTGCGTTAAATTGGTCACCTACATGAGTGATCTCCTTAAAGTGGAACAAATTGACTTGGCATTGATTTCGTGTTGGATTAGTGGACAAATTTTGGCCTCCTGTTTATTGGTTTGAGTGATATGACTGTGAACGTTTTCCCTATGAGTTCTGTCTATGCAGCATCAATAGGGAACAAACGTTCTTATTCATTGTATCGAATTTACGTTCGTATTGCAAGAGATTATATTCAAGATTTTTTGTAAAAAAAGAGGATAAAATTTCAAGAGGGAGCTAGAAAAACCGAGGGCAACATACCCTCGGCTATCTATGATATAAATGAAACAAACTGAAATTATTATAATATCTACTCACACGTTTTTGGTATATTACTTTTAAAATCGTGCGTTTTTCGCAGAAAATTGATTACATCCACGGAATGCTGGGATTAAACATTTTAAAAACACAAAAATAATTATTGATCTTCAATAAATGAAAATGTAATCAGCAAGTAAATAAGCATTAAAATAGAAACGTGAGCTGTTGGAGTCCCAATACCTATTTACTCATTTTAAACCCTTGAATACCAAGATTGTAACACTCTACTACATGTGTTTGTGTGTTCAGTGAGAACAACACTGATACGATGCGCCCCCATCAAATGAAAAGCCGACGACCTGAATCGAACAGGTTTATCTAGTCTTGAATACTCTTTCAATTGAAAGTTATTTATTTTCATAACGTACTACGCCGTAGTTCATAAAAATACTGCACAATTGGATGCTTTAACTTCATCTTCTCGGTCATGTTTAATATTCGCTTTTTTCCAACTCGTCTGTCCACTAAAGCTAGAATATTCAATAAGATATCATTACTCTCTAAGCTTTCCTCTATAGAAATAGATAAAAACTTATTAGCTACAGCGATAAAATTTGATTTACTTAATGAGGCCTGTGCTGACAAAAGCTCCTTTGCATGTTCTGATATTTTTCTACCTCTTGCAATTACTTTTAGACGATCCTCCGGGACGTTCCCATTAGTATCTTTTCTGACCGCTTCAATTTCTTCATTGCTGATTGGAACTTGGATCTCTGGATCATTCTTGATTTCCAACTCCGTCTGATACCATTTGATTGGACTAGTGATATCATTCATATTGAGTATGTTCTTCTTATCTACAGTTATATAACAAATTCCATACTTATCAGGCAAATAACGGTAACTGGTAGCTCGGTATTCGACCCTTCCGTCTAACGCAGGACAGAGGAAGCTCTCCAGTTGTTGCTTCAATTTACTCCAGGACATATATCCTCCTATGTTTTCAATGCCTACTAATAGCCCGTCCCCAACTTGGCAATTTAATTTCCACGTTCCTCTACCTCATCATGATCCTTGCTTCCAAACTCATCAAGCAATGTACGCACTTCACTTGTTGATTTGGCGTTCATTAAGCTGTTTCTGAGTTCACTTGCCCCTCGGAATCCACGGACATATATTTTGAAGAAGCGGGCAAGAGGGCTGAACGAACGTGGCTCCTGCGCTGAATAATGATCATGGAGATCTAGATGAAGCCGCAGCAGTTCAAGCAATTCCTCACTGCTGTGTTCCTTCGGCTCCTTCTCAAACGCAAATGGATTCTGGAAAATACCACGCCCAATCATAATGCCATCCACTCCATATTGCTCAGCGAGCTTCAAGCCAGTCTGACGGTCCGGAATATCTCCGTTAATGGTCAGCAGTGTATCTGGTGCCACCTCATCACGAAGTTTCTTAATCTCCGGAATCAGTTCCCAGTGAGCGTCTACTTTGCTCATTTCCTCTCTTGTCCGCAGATGAATGGACAAATTCACAATGTCTTGTTTCATAATATGGGTCAACCAGTCGCGCCATTCGTCTACGGTAGTGAAACCGAGCCTTGTTTTTACACTCACGGGCAATCCCCCGGCTTTCGCGGCTTGGATAATATCCGTTGCGATTTCTGGACGGCAGATCAGACCGCTTCCCTTCCCATTCTCGGCTACATTCGCTACAGGACAACCCATATTAATATCGATGCCTTTGAAGCCTTCTTTCGCCATACCGATGCTCATTTCACGAAAGTATTCCGGCTTATCTCCCCAGATATGGGCCACCATGGGCTGTTCATCCTCTGTAAAAGTCAAACGCCCGCGTACACTTTTGTTCCCCTCCGGGTGACAATAACTCTCTGTATTCGCAAACTCCGTAAAAAACACATCCGGTCTGGCTGCTTCACTTACGACATGGCGAAACACAACATCCGTCACATCTTCCATCGGTGCCAGTATAAAAAAAGGTCGTGGCAAATCACGCCAAAAATTATTCGTCATATCAAAAACTCCTCTATAAATACCAGGACAAATCTTTGGCCCCAAAATGGTAAAGCTAACCTGTTCATGTCCTTGCTTCTTCTTCACATATAACATGTTTAAGCAACGTAGTTCAAACGGCAGTATATGTTAAGCATAGACATCTAAATGAGTATATCATACCCAATAGAGGAGCATACTCCCCAAAAGACTCGCAAAAAAAGGAAGAGCGCCGCCCCTCCTTGCCATCTTCTATAACGTACTGCGCCGCAGTTCATAGAAATACTGCACGGCTGGATGTTTTAATTTTATCTTATCAGACATATTTAATATTCTTTTTTTACCAACTCGTTTGTTCACCAAAGCCAAAATATTCAATAACTTCCCCCAGCTTACGCCGTTCCCAAGCGAATGGCTTAAAAAAAGAGCCGAGGAATAGGGTAGTTCCTTATTGAATTAACGTTCACCGTTAGTAATTCACTCCAACCTCATTTACTTGATCCATTAATAATTTTGGCTTTATTCAGCAGACATGACATCGGCTTTTGTTACATGAACCGTACCATATGGATGCTCAGGCGGAGCATAGATGACGTATATTTTAAGCGGGGTATTCCCCGTATTGGTAACATTATGCCATGTTCCAGCTGGTATCATAATTGCATAGCCACCACAGGCCATTGCTTGAAAATTCAAATTATCTTTACTTTCACCCATCTGAACAAGTCCCTGACCTTCTTCAATACGTATGAATTGATCTGTTGTGGGATGAACTTCTAAACCAATATCATCTCCAACATTAATGCTCATCAGGGTTACTTGAAGGTGTTTCCCTGTCCACAAAGCGGTGCGGTAAGTATGATTTTGCTTAGCAGCTTGGTCAATATTTACTACAAATGGTCTTTGTCCATAATCTGTTGATTGATAAGGATACCCGTTCGTGTTGACCCCATTATAATAATGACCATTCCAATTATTACTCCAACGGATGTTGTTCCAATAGTCATGCATTGGAGTATGCCATTGATATGGATAGCATGAAGTACGGTACAATATTCATTCTCCTCTCAGCATTTCATTATTTATTTTCATTCTATGCACTTGCCTATCTAAAGGTTAAAAAAGGGCAAGAGCCTGACAGCAATTGAATGTTTACAGAAAATTTGCCCGTGCTGGTGTAAAGGCATCAAGCAGGATGCCACCATCCTCCAGTGGAATGCAGCCATGGAGAACATTGGAGGGAAAGTGGATGCCTGCTCGTCAATTATAATGTTTAACTAGAGTTACCCGTTAGTTAAAACTAGAACGTTTACGTCGATAACCTTGTCTCCGTGTTTATTTTAGTTCCAACTCCATAAACACATCCGCTCTTACATATGGCATGGGTCCAATTCGCTCAACAGGAACATGCTTGAACCCAACCGATTCGTAAAGATGAACGGCGTTCGGCAGCTTAGTGCTACTGCCCAAAAAGAGCGATGTTGCACCAAGCTCGCGTGCGCGGTCGATGGCGGCATCGATGATTCTCCGTCCGTATCCGCGTCCCCGCGACCCGGGTGTAACGCTCATCTTCGATAGCTCGAACACGCCAGCTCCGCTCGGCACGAGCGCAACGCATCCGACGATCGAATCTCCAGCACGAGCGATAAGCACATCTCCTCCTTTGTTCACGATATTCTCCACCGGATTATCAAGGATGACCCGATCCTCCTTTTCGATCGTGAAGAAGTGAGAGATCCATTCCTCGTTAAGAGTTTTAAAGGCATGAGCTTCGTTGGGTGTCTTCATCGAAGTGATTATGGGCACTATTTCGGGCATGATATGTTTCCTCCTCTTATATGCTTTAATCCACTGTAGAAAAAAACGAACGATTGATCAATGTCGATTTTCATATTAAGATCATAGATGATATCTATGATTGGACGGTGACAACCCAATGGAACATCGGTTATTGACTTATTTTTTAATGGTCTGCGAGGAGCTTCATTTTACGCGGGCAGCTGAACGACTGTCGATCAGCCAGCCAACGCTCAGCCACCAAATCCAGCTGCTAGAGCACCAGCTAGGCATGTCATTGTTTACGCGCATAGGCAAGAAGGTCTATTTGTCCGAGGCTGGGCACATTTTGCGAAGTCACGCATTAAACGCCTTTCACGAATTAGATCAAGCTCGGGCCGCCATCGAAGAACTGAGAGGCATGAAGCGGGGCTGCCTGCGTATCGGCTGTGCGGGCAATCATTTACTTCTGCCTGCCATCGTCGCGTTTCACCGGCAATATCCGGAGATTGAACTGTCAGTCCAGGAACTGGCGACCGAAGAAGTTAAGAAGGAACTGCTAACCAATCGGATTGATCTCGGTATTGTCTATCTACCGCTGGATCACGAACAGCTAGAGAGCATTGAGCTGTTCGAGGACGAGTTGCAACTTGTCGTCTCAGCAGGGCACCCGCTCGCCGCAGCGGATACCGTCCCCCTCGCAGAGCTTCAGGCGCATCCCTTTGCTATGCTCCAGCCCAAGTTTCTCGTACGTCAGTTCTTCAACCAGTATTGTGAGAGCGCTGGTTTCCACGTCAAGCCGATCTTGGAGCTCTCCACTCTGGAATCGCTGCTGCAGGTCGCAATAACAGGTATTGGCGCAGCCGTGCTGCCACGATCCTACCTCCAAACAGTTAACCAGCCTGCCATCACCAAGATCTGCCTCAGAGATCCTGCTCCTACACGGAAGATTGGTCTGGTTTATCGCAAAACCTCCTATCTCAGTACTGCAATGAAGACGTTTATCACCCAAATAACGATGCAATAATCTTGACGCATTCTAAATCTTGTTGAACTATCCTGTCCGTTTGTATGATGAGGTCAGTCGGATTATTGGTTGGTAATTCGCTAATACATCCTTCTTCCACTTCCGCAAATATCAAAAAATTTGGTAGACTTGATGATTTCATTCTTAGTTCAACTGGTGGTTGAGTATTTTAAAAAATCAATTATGAAGTTATTGTTCCTCCTAAGAAACCCCAATAAAATTGGATTACATAAAGGAGTGTGAGAATTTATGAAGGAGAAATTAGCAAGAAACATAAGCATATACCGCAAAGAAAGAGGACTTACACAAGAAGAGCTTGCACAAATCCTAGGGCTTTCATTTCAAGCCGTATCCAAGTGGGAAAATGCTCAGACAATGCCTGATATTTCGTTACTACCTCAGTTATCAAGAACTCTAGAAGTAAGCATAGACAAACTTCTTGGGTATGTAACATGGGATAAACCGATTACCATTTACGAGGAAGAATATAAAACACAAGAATATTACTGGGGTACTGAACCTAATAAAGTGTGTTATCAGGTTTTGCAGTTTATGCCCCCCAATAAACACATAAAATTATTGGATATTGGATGTGGTGAGGGAAAAGATGCCGTATTTTTTGCTAGAAATGGATATGATGTCACTGCATTTGATGTTTCGGACGCAGGTATAGAGAAAACCAAGCGACTTGCTGAAAAAACTGGTGTCCATGTTAATGTATTCAAGGCAGATATTTTAGATTATCGTTTGGATACGCATTTTGACGTTATCTTTTCAAGTGGTGTCCTACACTACATAAAACCGGAATTTCGCAAAGAAATATTTGAAAATTATAAGCAGTATACAAATCCAAACGGCTTGCATTTCTTAAATGTGTTTGTAAACAAGCCATTTATTGCTCCACCACCTGAAAAAGAACCTAATGCGTATAAGTGGTACTCTGGTGAACTGCTTGCACATTATCACGACTGGTTCATTGAAGATAGTTCGGAAGATATCTTCAACTGTAACTCGTCAGGCATTCCCCACAAACATGCAATGACTAACATTTTTGCACAGAAGATAACCTCATTAGGCTAAAGATGCTTCCATATTTAAGGCAACAAAAAAGGGGTTCGCTTTTGTCGCCCCTCTTTACTTTTTATCCCATACATTTTCCAAATTCATTGTCCTTCGGTATTAACATTGAACAGCACTCAACCTTTAAGCGTTTTTTTGAATGCAGGAACATATTCAAGTTGCTCTTAGACCCTCGAACATCAATGCTTCTATCTCGGTATATTACTACCACGCACTCCACGTGTGTCGAGACAGCGAAAGGGATATATTCCTTTTCATTATATATATTACCTATAATATCAAAAGCCACTCCTTCTCACAACACCACCTTTTTCCAGATGATGCCTGTTCCCCCTTCACTTCTACCAATCCCGCTAATTCCATATGAACCTGTATTTAATTTACCCGAATCCATAATCACAATTAAATCAGCCCCCTTCCTGACTTTGAAAAGCAATTGCTCAAAATTACTATCAGCTTTCTCTATTCCCATACCTCTCCCTTCCAAAAATACACATAGTAAATACACCAACCAATGGGTCATTCTGTAAACTAAATCTCTCTTTCAACCGATAAATACATATGCTGGGTTCGTAATTAAATATCTTCTGCTGTCCTTTTGTTTCTTGAATGAAATCTTACTTGGAACTCCTGTATCTGATTAAGAACGTTTTT
>NZ_JBSQBM010000040.1:0-19838 GCF_059417685.1 Paenibacillus sp. LT-B23
GAGGGAGTTTAATGATTTAATAACGATTAGATAAACGCCTAATCGATAATGAGAACATGTTCTTGTCTAATTTGGTAATCGGACTATGTTATTGTCCTCAACCAATAGTTCCATTACCGATATTTCGTATTTTTAATACCTAAACACTTTTGTTCCCTTTTAAGCGTATCAGTTGTCCCATAACAATTTGAATATTTTCATGTATTAAGGTGCTTAATGAGGTTTTAAGTACATATGGCTATTGTTTAGAAATATATCTGATCGGAAATAGGAACATGTTCTTGTCCTCAACTGCCAGTTTCATTCTGATATTTCGCTTTTTTAATGCCTAGCCGACCGTGTTTAACCTCTCATCGTGTCAGTTTTCGTTTAACATTTTGAAAATTGTTATGTATTATGGTACTTAATGAAGTTTTAAGTGCATGTGCTTAATGTTTAGATATACACCTAATAGGCAATAGGACTATGTTCTTGTCCATTCCGGTAATCGGGACAAGAACTTGTACCGATAAAATAAAAAAAGCCGCTCAAATAGCGACTTCAATAGGACTATGTTCTTGTCCCTCGACAAATAATCTACACTTCTTTCGCCTGCAACTTTCAACCAATCAATAAAAATGTTTGCACTAAATTGAGTTATTATCTTTTCTAATACCCAGGAATAATACGTTCTGATTAATCCCCCCTACACTTCTCATTTGATAACTAATGATTTGGTCCGCAAAGTATTCTAAGTGATCTCTTATGATCAATGGTCCTCTATAAAAAGAATCATTATCTACTGTTCTACACAGGCTACCGGATTATGGGAAGTATGTAAACTAATTTTTTCTTCGAGAACAGTGTTTGGACTGCGGTATTATTCCGTTGTCCAAACACCCACGGTCAATGAGTTTTTACCCTCAAAAGGATAATCTACTCTCGATACGTGGTTTCCTGTAATCACAATAAAAATAGAACACCTCATCCAAAACCATGGACGAGGTGTCTTTTTCGCTACTCATTGATATCTTTTATTTTATTTCATTCATAAATTTCCTGAAATTCTCCACGATTTCTTTGGATCGGGTGTGATGCAAATAATGATCCCCCTCGAAAGTCATCACTTTTCCATGCACTGAATCTTTGACTTGCTCTTCATGCAAGGGTATCCATCCTTCCGTTTCGGTATCATTCGCTTGTAAGAAGAAAATCAACGGAAGATGTTTGGGGAAAGACAGGTTCTCAGCTGCTTTGAAATTGGGACCAAACTTTTCGCCTTCATTCAGGTTGTTCGGATTAAACGTATTTTTAAGTGAAAGTATTCTAATTTGCTCTCTGGTTTCATTATCAACATCAGGTGCAATCAGTTGATCAGGGGCCAGTTTCATTAACAATCGGTAGAATCCTGATTTTTTAAGCAGTTTGTACGTTTCGGTTGGGAATGGATCATCGTTACCTCCCTGCGTTGGGACACTGCTCTCAATGCCGACAAAGGAAGTTACTTCGTTTGGATATTTGTTCACATAATCCAGTCCGTATATCCCTGAAATGGAGTGAGCCATGAGCGTGTAACGTTGAATACCAAGTTGCTGTAACGCTTCATGAATTTCACTAACCATATTTTCCGTAGTACGCTCTTTTTCAGTAATGTCACTTAATCCATAACCGAAAGGTTCAATGACAACGACTTTGTAAAATGGAGATAGCTCATCGATGAGCGGTTTGAAATCAAGGGCTGGGGCGGGTGTTCCATACCCAGGAAGCAATACCACCGTTTCTTTGCCTTTTCCTTGAATCAACACATTCATGTTTTTGCCGTCAACCGCTACAAACTGGCCATAAGGTTTTATTTTCCCTTCCTCCGATTTGTTGCTAAATACATTAACAATAAAGACAGTCGCAATAAATAATGCAAAAGCAATAACGATCGCACCAAATATTTTGAGCAAAATGATTAATATTTTTTTCATCATGATGGTTCTCTCCTGTTGAGTTCGTTTATTGTACAACCGTTTGAAACTCCATTCATCTTACTTTTTTAGTGAAATTTCAAATTTGGCGCCAGCCTCACCTGCAAATACAATACGGCCGTTTTCGGGTAAAACAACAACATTCTTACCGCTGACCACGCTGTGATTAATACAAATTCCGTTCTGATCATAGACAGCAAAGGCTCCCTTTGCAGGTAATTTCACTGTCATGACTTTTCCTTTCGCAGTAGCGGGTACCGAAAACCATTTGGCATATCCATCTGCTTGAATGGTTGTTGCGGATCGTTTACCCGAATAGATTGGTTTTACCATTTCCTCACTGGCGTATACGTAACCTGAAAATGTAAGATACTCTCCTCCGTTCTTTTTGGAGAAATGAATATCCATCGTATCACGTCCGGCAGTACCCGGAATCTGCAATCGATTGGCTGCTTGGTTGGCTCCAATAATCTCATTATTGGACATATACCCTGGATTCTCTTTATTCAGTTGAATAGGCAGGATCGATGTAGCATTAAGATAGAGCATGGATGAGTATTTCTCATTCACCAGATAATATTTTTTACCATCGCGCTTTGCCCATGCAGCGTTAATCTCCTTGGGTAATGTATTGGCTTTAAGCTTCTCCGCATTATATTCTGAGAGAGCCACCTGTCCGAGTCCTGGAACGGATATATAAGATCGAGACCACAGGTAGGTATTCCCATTTTTCTCCACAACGAATTTCAACTTTTCTGTACCATCATCACTCACAAAAGTACCATCTGAAGTATAGGTGTATTCTTGAACCGGATTACTTGGAGCCGTGAGAGAGGAGACCATCATTTGTCCAGCCTTATTTATTTTGATCTTCGTAACTAAATTATTGCCACCATATATCCCTGCAAACTTGGAGATTTCTTTAGGCATATCAGCCTTCACAGGTACACCAAATGATTTTTCCGGTTTCCGTTCTTTAATAATGCCCTTTTCTTCAAGTGCGCTAAGTAATAACTCACTCGCAATGAATTGATTGGTTATGCTTGCTCCACCTGAAGAGATCACGGCTGCAGCCATGTTGTATTCCGGAAGTACGACGAGTGAAGAATGATAAGATAACGTATCTCCACCTTTCATAACGGCCTGAATGCCGTATTCGTTGAATGGGAACAAGTTCACACTATCCCATCCTAACCCGTAAGACATAAGCGTATCGCTATCCTTAGGCCACAGGCCTCTTTTATACTCTTCTTGTGCCATAGCTTTTACAGACTTATTTGAAAGAATACCCTTAACTTCTCCCGTGAAGATTCGTGAAAATTTGACCAGATCTTCAGCGGTGGAATACAGACCTCCAGTACCGAGGATATTATAATTCTCTTTTGGAAGTTGTCCATTATAAAAAGGGGAATAGATTTCCGCCATTTCTGCCGGATTAACCACATCCTGTGGTGTTTTGGTATGGTTCATATCCAAAGGCTCCGTAAAATACTTGTGTATAAATACGGTATAATCGAGGGCGCTCACTCTTTCAACCAAAATCTCGGCTAACGAAAAGCCATCGTTGCTGTAGACGGAGTATGCGCCGGGATCTGCCTTCAGGTTTTGATTCGCCAATTGATCGAGCAACGTATCATGTGAATACGTGTCATTATCTCCGTACAATGTGGCATTGCTGGTTGAGGTGCCCAGAAGACCAGAGGAATGATTTAACAGCATGCGCGGTGTAATCTGTTTGTATCGGTTATCTTTCATTGTAAAATCAGGCATATAGTTCACAACAGGCACATCCAAATCGATCTTGCCTTCATCAACCAGTTTCATTACAGCGGCTGTAAGCATCATTTTACTGGTTGAACCAATGCCATAGATCGTGTTCGTAGTAAGAGGTACCTTGTCGTTTAAATCGTTCTTCCCCGTTTGACCGGACACCATAATCTCTCCACCATCAATGAGCGCATATTGCAGACTCGTCGTACCGTACGTTTCAGTCAGTAATTTGGCTTTTTCGATTACGGTTTTCTTTGTTGTCTCATACGTAAGGTTACTGTTGTTATTCATGGCAGCCGGTGCGGCCATTGCAGACATTGGGGCAAGTATCGTCAGCATAAGAGTCACAGCAGCTAAAGTATTTCTTTTTGTTGCTGTCCTCACGCTCATCTTCAGTTTTGTTACGTCTCTTGGTTTCACTCTTGCATCTACTCCTGTCTTCATCATTGTTAGGCCACCTTAACGGGGGCGCTAAAGACAGTATAACCAAACAAGATGTCCCCCTAATGACTACAATATGAACGGAGAATGAACAGGCAAAAAAAGTTTTCATCATCACATGCAAGAAGGTTTATACATGGTGTCATAGCCTAGAGAAGGCGTGAAATCCAATCACCCTGTGGGTGTTGTGATTGGCAAGGTTACTATGAAGGTCGTTCCTACTCCGTATTCGCTCTCTACTCGGATGTCCCCATGATGAAGAGATACGATCTGCTTTACAATAGCCAGTCCCATACCGCTGCCTTCATATTTCTGGCTATGGGAACGATCAGCTTTGAAGAATCGGTCAAATATACGCTTTTGGTCTTTCGGGAGAATACCAATACCTGAATCCGATATACGGACAATCACGTTCTTGTTATTCTGTTTGATGCTGATGCTAATACGGGCACCATCTTCGGAAAATTTGATGCCATTGCCTAGGATATTGATCCACACTTGATTTAACTGGTCATGATCAGCCGTGATTTTGGTTGGCTGCAAATCAAGATCGAACTGAATGTTTCGGGCTGACCATTGGGGTTGGATAGCAACGATTACTCGTCTGATCTGTTCATCCAGACTGAGCGTGGCGAGCCGCATTTGCAATGACTGAGATTCAAGCAAACTCAGCTTTAGCAGACCATCACTTATTTTGGACATTCGTGCAGTTTCAGTGATGATAATATCGAGATAATCACTTCGTTCGTCATCCGGGAGGTCTACCTGCTTGAGCGCTATAGCAAAACCGGAAATGGAAGTAAGCGGAGACTGAACTTCATGGGACACGTTTGCTACGAATTCCCTGCGCATCTGCTCAAGCTGTTGTAGATCGTGCATCATTTCTTCGAAGCTGCGAGCTAAAGTACCTATCTCACCCTTTTGTTTAATATTAAGCTTGACGTTGAAATCTCCAGCAGCTATAAGCCGGGTCGCTTCTGTCAACTTTTTGATTGGTCTTACCAGAAAAATAGCTGAAATTAGTATCAATAGGCTTCCTGCTAACAACGAACAAATCAAAAAGGTTACAACAAACTTGATGAGAAAAGAGGTGGAAGAGGAAGTGAGGGGCTCTACAAACATAGCTTTGCTTCCCATTTCAGTTTTTATCGGCAATCCCAAGAAGATCGTATCGATTCCATTAACTTGGACCCTTTCTCCATCCAGCACTTTCTTCACTTGTTCTGTAGTCACCAGGAAAGGATGTTGTCCTTTAAGTTCTCCATAGGATTGAAACTGATCCGTTGCTTCATAGATTCGAATGTAGTAGGAGTTGAGTTGTTTCATTTCACTTATAAACATTTCTGCTTCGTGTAATGGCAATGTCTCGTAGATACGGACGATATCCTGGCCAAAGTCAAGTAAGGTGCTTTGCAGGTTTTCGTTTAATTTATCTTGAAATATCCAGGTTGTAGCAAGAAAAGAAAGGATTGTGCCCCCGATTACGGAGACCAGAAAAGTCAGGACAACGCGTGTATATAAGGAACCGATCACTCCTGCACCTCTAGCCGGTAGCCAAGTCCCCGCACCGTTTCGATACGAAAATCGGAGATAGCGGCGAAACGTTCGCGTAGACGTTTAATATGTACGTCTATCGTTCGATCATCGCCAGTATAATTAATTCCCCATACTTGATCTATTAATTGCTCTCGCGTATAGACTTGTCCCGGTAATCCAGCAAGTTTATACAATAATTCGAACTCCTTAAGCGGCAAGGTGAACGACTCTTTACCCCACTGGACTTTATAAGTCTGCCGGTTCAGAATAACGTTTCCTAACTGGATGGTCTGCGTTACACCTATACGGTATCGTTTCAACAGTGCTTTGACGCGAGCCATCAACTCAAGCGGATCGAATGGCTTCGTCATATAGTCATCTGTTCCGAGCTGAAAAGCTTGTACTTTCTCCCAGGTTTCGCTTCTTGCCGTCAGCATTAATAACGGAAGATCCGGATTGGCTCTTCGAAGTTCCTCGCATAATGTCCAACCGTCCATGACTGGCATCATAATATCAAGAATGACCAAATCGACTGGCGTGGAGCTATAGATAGCCAGGGCTTCCTTTCCATCTGCGGCGTTGATGGTTGTAAATCCGTTGTTACGCAAAAATAAACCAACGAGTTTGCGAATGTTCGCATCGTCGTCAGCAACCAATATCGTAGGCATCGTCTCCACTCTCCTAAAAAGAATAATTCTCCGGTCGAGCAAGAGCGAAGAATTCTAAATTATGCTACCTCATTGGCTGAAATCATGCAATGGTGTTAATGTAAGAAATGATCCCATTGAGTTGTTCTTGGCCTGCCCGGTAGTAGTCCAGATCGCTTCCACGGCAGTTGTTGGTCAGATAGGGAGTGCATGGTTTACATGAAACCGGAAGCCCCTAAAGACAATTAAAGCTATTTAATGCCATGTTTTGAGTAACTCGTACAGATTCACCGTGGAATAATATTCCAGAATATTTCTGCCCGCAAGTGATTCTTATGGACGATACTCCTTTTTTAAAAACATTATATTTTTTATAGCGGAGTGTTCAGACTGGATTGTGATTAGTGCAGAGCCAGTGAAAGTTGTGAGGTTACTCATGATGCTGTGCTCACCAGTTGTGGTCGCTTCATAGTGGGAACCAGTTAATCGCATTCCATAGATGCGTATTCGATACCCCACTATTGTGAGTAACTCCTGTAGTTGTTAGTAGTTCTAGACCTGCTGTAATTATTTTTTCTGAAACTGTAGTATTATTAGAGATTTTTTGTCAATTCCTGCGTTTAATCTTTTCGCGATTTTGGGGTATACCGAGAAATACTCCTTTTTTTTGGACTGAGGTTTCAATTAGAGAAGGCCAACTTCTTCTGGATAGAAAACTTAAAATTCTATCCTCATTCTCAGTTAGCTAGAGTATGCATGTACTCTATCCTGCTTCTATATAAGTTCAAGATTCGATCTTGTTCTTCGTTAAGGTCTTTAGTATTCCAGTACATATGCATCAAATTGTATTCAAATAATTCTTTTAGCTTTAGAAATAGCGGCAATTGCATAAACATCGTATGTGCCGTCAACCCACCTGTTTTTTTGAACTTGTATCCGATTCCGAACACGGTGGGAAGCTAACAGCTCGGGGTCATATTTCCCAGATTTCAGCCGTTGATCAGTGGGAAGTGCAGAATCTACCATAATTGAATACCCTAAGATAAACCAACTGCTAGATGATATAGAAATATTTAAGTCTTTAGCAATTGGTACGAGAGCTAAATTAAAAAAGAAGCTATTCATTACTCCAAGTAATACAGTGCTTAGTAAACAAAACAATATAATCTTATTCTTCAAAGACAGACTCTCCATTTAACTATTCCATAAAAATGAGACCTCCTTCTTTTTGTTATAGTTCTAATAGAAATATAATTGAATTGCGGTCAGGATAATCATATTTAATTGGCAAATCCTCTTTATCAGTCTCTTTAAATCCAACCTTTTTATAGAAACCGTGAGACCTAGTGGCTTTAGATGGGGTATCTAAAATGATCTTTGAAAAACCTTGTTCCTTAGCAAAATCAAGCAGAACTTCATAAAGCTTTTTTCCTATCCCAAATTCTTTGCCTCGATAGTCTTTATAAACAAAAAATTTCTTTAATACAGCAACTTCCTTATTTTTCTTTTGCAAACCAATTGAACCTACAACCTCTCCGTTATCATTTAAGGCTATCCAAAAATTACCGCCAGCATCTATATAATTTGAATGAATGTCTAGAATGTCTGGTTGTTCTTTAACACTAATACCGACTTCATATTCGACATTCTGTACATGCAATATTAATTTAATGACTTCTTCTTTATATCTATCATCGTAAACTGTAATCATTTATTAACTCCCCCAACCGTTTTATTAAAAGTTTGCTATTATAGTGACCGTATTTGCCAATTTTCTTTAAGATTAACCGGAAACTAATTATTAGTAAAATTGAATTTATAGAATTTATCCATTGATTTTTCTGATACTATAGAAGTGAAATTACATTGAAAGTTGGTGAACTGATGGAAATACGTCATTTTATTACATTTAGAAAAGTTATTCAATTGGGCAGCTTTACACAGGCAGCAGAACATTTAGGTTACACTCAATCCACTGTCACTTCTCATATTCAAGCACTTGAAGAACATTTGGGTGCATCTCTATTTGATCGAATGGGCCGAAAGGTAAGATTGACTGATATAGGCAAGAAATTATTGCACTATACTCAAGAAATTCTGGATACTTACGAGAAAATTGAAAGCATTACAAATGACGGTGATGATATAAGAGGCGAGTTAAGGATTGCGGCTCCTGAATCTTTAACGGTTTATCGACTTGAACCTATATTAAGAGAATATAGAAATAAGTTTCCCCATGTGAGCATCATTTTAAGTAACGCTACTTGCGGAGATAACAAGAGAGCAATACTTCATGGAAGTGCAGATATTGCATTTCTTATGATGCCAACGTTTCAGGATGCAGATTTCATCGTACATTCTTTAATGGACGAGCCTATTGTCCTTGTTGGTAGTCATGACAACCCGCTGAATGTTTTAGATCAAAGCTATGAAAACCAAAAGTTAAACGAGTGTTTGATCACGAATGAGAAAGAATGCAGTTATCGAACCATGTTTGAAGGATATCTTCGAGAAAGAGGAATCGTACTTTCCAACACGATGGAACTTTGGAGTATTGAGGCGATAAAACGTTGCGTAATGAGTGGGCTGGGTATTGCTTGTTTACCATTAATAACTGTAAAAAATGAAATCAAGGATGGAAGATTAAAAGTTATTCCTTGCGAAGGTGATCATAAACCGATCTCAGCCCAAATGGTTTATCATAAAAACAAGTGGGTCTCCCCCGCTCTATCAAAGTTTATTGATATAACATTGAAACACACAAGAGACTGGTCATATGAGTAAATTATTTTTAAGGCAAGATGAAGATGAACTGGTATCTTATTTTTATAATGCGATGTAACCTCATGAATTAACATAAAAGGAAGAAATCCTACAGCCATTTCCCAAGCATATAGGGTGATGGCTGTACATTTCTTCCTTCTGATGTCTTATTGATGTTCAGGATGATAGGTTGATGGTTTCTCCGGGTTTAAGGACGATCCCTACTCCTTCCTTAAGGAGCGAGGTGAAGTACTGCGGGTCTTGTTGAATGAACGGGAACGTGTTGAAGTGTATCGGCACAACATGTTTGGCTTGAAGCCAATCTGTGGCTACGGCGGCGTCTTCCGGTCCCATCGTATGGTTGTCTCCAATCGGGATAAAAGCCAGATCAATGTCGTTGCGTTCCCCAATCACTTTCATGTCGTAGAAAAGGCCAGTGTCACCTGCATGGTATATCGTTTTACCTTCGGCTGTGAACAGAATTCCGGTAGGCATTCCCGTGTAGATGATGGTTCGGGTCTCCGGGTTAATATAACTAGAGCTATGGAAAGCCTGAGTCAGCTTCACTTTTCCAAAGTCGAAGGTGTACGCCCCGCCAATACTCATGGCATGGGTTCTTACTCCTTCCCATCCGAGCACATCTGCCAGCTCTGCCGAGGCAACGACCAATGCGTTGTTTCGTTTCGCGATGTCTACCGTATCTCCTACATGATCCCCGTGACCGTGGGTCAACAGGATTACGTCTGCATGTATACTGGCCGCGTCCAGATCGGTACTTGCGTTGCCTGTAATAAAGGGATCAATCAGGATGGTAGTGCCGTTTGTTTCGATTTTCACAACAGAATGTCCATGATAGGATACTTTCATTTTTATTCCCCCTTTGATCGAATTGCTGATGTCGGGTTTCTTCGGATTAACGTGAGGTAACAAATGACTGCGGCGATGTTGCATAACGCGATGACCGTTCCCATAGGGATGGCTGATTGACCTCCCCCAATCCCGGTAAGAGGTGCCGCCAGTCCGCCTAGCACGAATGAGATTAGGCCTAACAGCGCAGAAGCGCTCCCGGCGGCTTGTCCATAGTTCTGCATCGCGAGGGAGAAGCCTGTCGTAGTTACAATGCCGACGCTGGATACTACGAAAAATAGCGGCAATAATACCGCGTATAACCCCCCATTGCTCAATAACAACCCAAATAACGCTAAGCTGCTAATAGATGCAAGCATCATTCCACTGACGAAAAGTGTATACCCGTTAATTTTGCTGGACAGCCTACCTGTAATTTGCCCAGCGATGATCAAACCAACCCCATTCAGCGCGAACAACATGCTGAACAATTGGGGGGAAACACCAAATAAGTCTTGAAATACGAACGTGGAGCCTGAAATATACGCAAACATCGCAGCTAGGACGAAACCTTGTGATAAGGCATAACCCATAAAGGTTCGGTCTCGAAGCAGGGTACGGAACGTAACAATCGTCTCTTTCCAGCCGCCCTTCACTCTGTCCTTCTCTGGCAATGTCTCTTCCAGACTGGTAAAGACTACAACGAACAGAGTCGCAGCAATAAGACTTAACGCTACGAATACGCCTTGCCAGGAAGCTACCCGCAGGAGCTGCCCGCCAACAATCGGCGCAAAGATCGGCCCGGCCCCATTCACCAGCATCAGGAGTGAGAAAAAACGGGTTAAGTTGGCCCCTGAAAAGAGGTCCCGCGCCACCGCCCGGGAAATCACTATGCTAAAGCTTCCAGCCAGACCCTGTACAAATCGCAACGCGATAAATGACCAGATGGTCCCGCTTAAGGTACACCACATTGATATGGCGATATACAGGAATAACCCCATTAGCAATGGCCTGCGCCGTCCGTGCATATCGCTCAGCGGTCCGGCTGCCAATTGCCCGAACGAGAGTCCCAACATACATGCAGTCAAGCTAATCTGGGCCATGGAAGCTGATGTCTGCAAATCGCTGGCTAGTGTCGGCAGCGCGGGCAAATACATGTCCAGGGAGAACGGGGCGAGCGAAGCCAAGGCACCTAATATGATCGCCACCCCTGCTTTTTTACCTGCTTTCAGCCCTGCTTGTGGCTGAAGCTCTGTCATGCTCTTTCCCTCCTTGAATTCACCAAATATGCCTTCGATACGAAAGCACATGAACACCTCCATGAGCGCCCATCCAATGCTCGTATCTCGGAAGCTATGGATGGGCAGAATGTTGCGAAGCATATTCAGTTTGTTAGCTAAATGTAGTCTTAAAAGTTTTTGGCGGCTATGCGTGCTTTCTCAATCGCATCGGCTTTGATTTGTGGAGCGCGATCTCCTGCAGTGGATACGCCTTCTATAAACAGATTATCGAAGTCGGTAATGCCTACGAAGTTCAGGACGGTTTTCAAATGACGGCTGCTGTTCTCCCGATCCGCCACAGGTCCTTCCGAGTAAATGCCGCCGGTAGCTTGGATATGGAAGGCTTTTTTGTTTTCAAGCAGGCCAACGGGACCGTTCTCTGTGTATTTAAAGGTTTTAGCTCTGACGCAGAAGGAATCAATGTATGCCTTCATTACCGGAGGGTAGGAGAAGTTCCACATAGGTGTTACGAACACATACTTGTCTGCAGCAACGAATTCATCAAGTAATGTATTCAGCTGAGCCAATTTTTGTTGTTGTGCGGCAGTCAATTGATCGAACGAACCACCATTCTGAAGGGTTCCCCATGCTTCCCATACGTCAACGTCAATGTGGGGAATGTCGCGTTGATACAAGTCTACATGGACTACTTCATCTCCCGGATTATTCTCTTTGTAAGCTTGTACGAATTGCTCTCCGACGGAAAGGCTGTAAGATGCTTTAAGGTTGCCGGGATGGGCAGTAATATAAAGTAAAGTTGCCATAATTAAAACTTCCTCTCTAAATAAGTATAGTTTGTGAATTACACGATGAACGGAGCGATGCCGTTACCGTAAGACCAGTTTTCTTTGGTGACCTCAACCAGATTGATGAACACATCTTCCATTCTAATGTCGCACTGCTGATGCAGCTGCTGGGCTAAAGCCTCATAGAACTCTTTCTTTATTTCGGCTGACCGGCCGGCATTTAGAGTGATCTGTACGATTAGAAAACCGTCACTTCTATCAATATCCAGGCAATTCGGATCAAAGCTGAAATTCTCACGGTCAAGTTCTTCTATAATCAGAAAGCGATCGTTCTGGGGGACGTGCAGCTTGTCTACAATCGTCTGCAAGACGACCTCGCCAATAAGGGCTTTCTCTTCGCTGGAGCGACCTTTCAATGTGGTAATGCGAGTCAATGGCATGTATGTTACCTCCTTGTTATTGTTATTGTTACTGTTGTTGTTGATATGGCTAATTATATCTGTTAGAATCCAGAACACGAATGTACATGAGTTCGGGTTTGTTCGTGTGAAGCAGCGGAAACTATGGAATTCAGGTGATAGGATGGAAGACGGGAAATTGTCAAAAGATTGGCCTCATGAATGGATCAAAAAAATTCGTTCAAGACCTGCCAGGCACGGCTTATCCAAGCGGATGCGGCAAGTGGACTTGGCACGGCGGATCGGCGTTGATCCGCGAACCGTGCAGCAATGGGAGAATGGTGACCGGCTCCCAAGTGTGGGCAGTCTCAAAGGATTGATCCAAGCGTTTTGCGAAGAAGGACTTCTCTTGGAAGCGGATCCGCGTCAAGAGGCAGAGGATCTCTGGGATACTGTAAAGCGCTTCTCGGAAGCACGATCAGCGACCTCGCGGGAGTTTCCGGATTTCGACGGCGCCTGGTTCGACACATTGGTTACTATGGAAGGGATAACACCGAAACCAACAATTACCACACCGCGTGCTTCAATCGCGGCAACACAACAACTGCCAAAGCTCCCTACACTCTTCGTTGGACGAAGTCTGGCCATGGCTGACTTGGAGGAACGGTTGAATACTCACTCCTTGGTCTCTGTCGTGGGTCCCGGAGGAATAGGCAAGACGTCTCTTGCTGTCCAGGTGGCTTCAACGCTTGGGGGAACGTACCCGCAAGGGATATGGATGTTTGAGTTCGGCTCTATCAAAGAACCGCAAGACTTGGGCCAGTTGCTACTGTCCACACTAAGGCTGCAGAACCAAGCACACCGAACCGACCTTCAAACGATACTGGAGGCCTTGTCCGACCAGAACATGCTCTTTATTTTTGATAACTGCGAACATGTCATTGACGCAAGCGCGTCTTTGGTTGCATCACTTCTTGCATTCGCGCCGGGGCTGACAATCCTCGCCACCAGCCGGGAACCGCTCAATGTCCCGGGGGAACTTGTCTACCGGCTTCCTCCGTTATCTTTTCCTGCGGATGAGCATTCACTAGAGGAAATACCTGAACAGGAGATTATAGCCTTTGAATCCGTGCAGCTGTTTTTGGAGCGGGCGCATAGTACTGCGCCCCAGTTTCAGCCCACGTTGCCCAATATTAGGCTTGTTGGCGCTATTTGCAAGAAGCTGGAGGGAATCCCGTTAGCCATTGAGTTAGCGGTTGCCCGAATGAACATGCTGACACTGGAACAAATCAAGGAACGTCTGGGAAATCTGTTGACTTTGCTGACAGCAGGCAAACGAACGGCTGCGACCCGGCAGCAAACGCTCAAATCCACAATAAATTGGAGTTATGAATTGCTGACCGGCAAGGAACGTCTGCTGTTGAGGCGGCTTAGTGTATTTGCGGGAGGGTTTACTTTGGAGGCGGTGGAAGAGATCTGCATCTGTGAGCCTGGAATGCCAGAGCAGCAAGATCGCATCGCCCGCGAAGACGTGCTCGACCTGTTATCCGGCCTGGTCAACAAGTCTCTCGTATCTATTGAGATCAGCGAGGATTACCGCTTCCTCCGCTATTTCATACTGGAAGCTATCAAGGAATACGCAGGCGAGAAGCTGCAGAACGAAACTGACAAACATAAGAGCCACCAGCTTTCTGAACGCCATGTTCGTTATTACAGTCAATGTTTGGTCCGTGCGGAGCCCAAGTTCAGGACTCGTGAACGCGAAGCGTGTATTGATGAAGTAAGGCGGGAATATGCGAATCTTCGTTCTGCCCTGGAATGGTCATACTCCAATCCGCATGCCCATTCATTCGGGCTTCACATGGTCTCAAACCTCTATTGGTTTTGGCTGCACGAAGGCAGGCTGAAGGAAGGAATGTTCTGGCTGGATCGCTTTCTGGATAACGAAACACACGAAGGACAGCCTGGCACCGATTCCGCAAAGGCCTTACATGGAAGTGGTGTCATTCAATTTATCCGTGGAGATGTTGAAGGTGCCATGAACTCGGCGATCAGAAGCGTTGAACTCGCTCGCGATTTGGGAGAAAGCTCTCTCCTTGCCTCCTCCCTTCGGCTGCTCGCGTTTCTTCACATCAAACAGAAACGCCTTGGGGAAGCCGAGCCATTGGTACAGATGAGCGTTGATATTGCTAGAACCACGGGCGATTTGTGGAATTTAGCTTCCTCATTGCATGCTTACGGGAAGCTCCGATTAGGGCAGAATAATTATCTTGAAGCGTCTAAGCTCCTGAATGAGAGTGTACATTTCTTCCAAGCCGTCCAGGATCAATGGGAAGTATCCGGTCCGTACGAAAGTCTGGGGTATTCCGCCCTGAAGCTTGAGCAGATTGCGGCTTCTATTGAATATTTTAAAAAATGCATCGCCGCAAGCCAGATCTACAGAGGTTCTTGGATTCTATCTCGCGGTATTGAAGGATTAGCCATTGCGTTGTGTGCCAAAAAAGCCTTCATCGAAGCTGCGATCCTTCTCGGAGCTGCTGAGAAAGGCCGCCAAAACTCTGGCGGGGAGGACATGCCCAATTTTCCCGCAGAGCATGAAGAGGTTATTTTTGATCTTCAGCATGTTTTTTCTGAGCAGGAATTACAGGAATTGTGGAGTAAAGGCAAATCAATGACACGATCACAAGTGCTTGCGTATTCACTGGAAATTTAGGCGATAAGCAATAATAAGTGGCGACTGTTTATGGTTTATCAATGATTATCGCCAGTAGATGGGTTAATAAAGGAAACGGAGCCATCCTGTTCCTAGCGATAATCCAATTACCTAGGGTTAAGGCAAAGCAGTAATTCACTGACTTTTTGCCTGTCGGCTTTTTGCTAAGTTTAAGCTCTTCTTTGAGTCTGTCGTTTCCCAGGGTATAGATTAAATCAGTGTCTGGGCTGGAGGATGAAAATAGAAGCTGCAACAAAAGGCCCGTGTAACGCCAAACCTCTTGATGCAGCTTCTTTTTTATATCTACTCGCTTTGCACAGCGAATTCATAATAACTTTAAGCCTTGCGAAGCATTTGTCTCTCGCTTAGCTGTGAAAGCATATCCTTCGTCATGGCCTTCAGGTCGTAGCGAGCATGAAATCCCCATTCTGTTTTCGCTGCCGTCGCATCAATGGAATGCGGCCAGCTATCGGCAATCGCCTGTCTCTTCGGATCAACGTCATAATCTAGGGTAAAGCCGGGAAGCTCATCCCGAATCGCTGCAGCGATCGCCTCCGGATCCACGCTCATTGCGGTCACATTAAATGAATTTCGGTGTATCAACCGGTATGAATCCGCTTCCATAAAATCGATGATAGCGTTCAGGGCATCCGGCATATACATCATGTCCATGTTTGAGTCCTTGGCGATATAAGATGTATACCGGCCAGCCGTCACGGCTGCGTAATAAATTTCCACGGCGTAATCCGTCGTTCCTCCGCCGGGAGGCGTCATATAAGATATCAAACCCGGGAATCGCAGCCCCCTAGTATCCAGGCCGTATTTGTGAAAATAATAATCACAAAGCAGTTCGCCGGACACTTTGTCCACACCGTACATCGTATTGGGCCTCTGGATCGTATCCTGAGGGGTATTGTCTTTCGGAGTCAAAGGACCAAAAGATCCGATGGAGCTTGGAGTGAAAAATTGGCAGCCGAGCTCCCTGGATATTTCAAGTGCATTCATCAATCCGCCCATATTCAAATTCCAGGCAAGCAGCGGTTTCTCCTCTGCGGTAGCCGACAGCAGCGCAGCCAGATGGATGACGGTATCAACTTCGTACCGCTTGGCGATTTCGAACATCGCCTTATCATTCGTCACGTCCAGCAGCTCGAATGGCCCGGATCGGGTAATTTCGTGGGCTGATGACCTGAGATCCGTAGCAACGACGTGATCCGCACCATAAATTTCACGTAATTTAACAACTAACTCAGAACCGATTTGGCCCAGTGCTCCGGTCACCAAAATCTTGTTCATAAGACATTCCTCCCGAAATGTACTCCCGCGAATGCAGCTAAATCAGCTTCATTTCCTTGCCAACTTTCTCATAAACGGAGATCACCTGGTCGAGCATCTCCTTGGTATGGGCAGCTGTCGGCATGTTGCGTATTCTTCCGGTTCCTTTCGGAACCGTCAAAACAGGATTGCCTTGGCGTAAACGCCTTCTTCATAAAGCCGTTTGCTGAACTGTTGGGTGGTTACTTCATCGCCAATGATACAAGGTGTGATCGGCGTTTCGCTTTGGCCTACATCATATCCAAGCCGGCTCAAGCCATTTTTCAAATCATTGCCGTTCTCCCACAGCTTCTCGATCAGCTCCTTGTCATTCATCAAAATGTCGACAGAAGCGCTGCAAGAAGCGATTGCAGCCGGAGGTAGCGATGTCGAGAACAGAAACGGACGGCTTCTCAGCTTCAACCATTCAATCAGTTGTTTTTTACCCGCCACATAACCGCCGACAACGCCAATCGCCTTGGAAAGAGTACCAATTTGAAAGTCAATCCGGTCGGACAATCCAAAATGCTTCACGGTTCCCGCACCTGCTCCGAGAACGCCCGAACCGTGGGCATCATCCACATAAGTAATCAGATCGAATTCTTCTGCTATTTTCACGATTTCAGGCAGCTTTGCTATATCACCATCCATGGAGAAAACCCCGTCGGTGATGACCATAATTTTATGGTACTGACCGGATTCCTTGGCATCTTTCGCCTGCTGTCTTAAATCATTCATATCCGAATGCTTAAAGCGAATCACCTTGGCTCTCGACAGGCGGCAGCCATCAATAATCGAAGCGTGGTTCAGCTCATCTGATAAAATCGCATCATGCTGGTCCATTACCGCAGATATAGCAGCCATATTGCAGTTAAATCCCGATTGATACACGATAACGGCTTCCGTTTTTTTGAAACGGGCCAGTTTTTCTTCAAGCTCAATATGAAGATCCATCGTACCATTAATTGTTCTCACAGCCCCTGCGCCTGCCCCGTATGTCTGCGACGCCTTAACTGAAGCATCAATCAGGCGGTAATCTGTTGCCAGTCCCAAATAGTTATTGGAAGACAAATTGATTAGGGACTTTCCGTCGATACGAATAACAGGACCATTTGCACCCTGCAGCGTATCGATGAAGTTATATAGACCTTTAGTTTTTAGATCTTCGATGTTCGATTTTAAAAATTGGTCCAATGCTTAACTTGACATTCCATTCCCTCCTCAACATACGCATGTCCTTGTACAGGAGACATATAATTCTCCGGGAAAAACCTGTTATAAAAAGGGTTGGATTGATTTTAATGTATCATCTTTTTATTTTTTTGTACACATGTGGCGGACAAAAAATAAAAAAATCCGCAAAAAAAATATACCGATTGCTTCCCCCATTCTCGGAACCAATCGCTACTAAATCTTTGCTTATATCTTTTGCTGCTCGGTAGTTTGCGATACCATGCCGATTAGATACACGACTAATCGGTAATAGGAACAGGTTCTTGTCCAATACGGTAATCGGTACAAGTTCTTGTCTTCGGCTCGGGACACGAACTTGTACCGATAAAATTAAAAAGCCGCTAAAATAGCGACTTCAATGGGAATATGTTCTTGTCCCTCGACACCAGTTGTGTAGCGACATTAAACTACCCCTACTTTTGACATTATGATGGTACCTTTATGAATAATGACAATAAAGTATGTCTATAAATATATTTATTCCTTGGTTAGTGATTGTGGGACGGTCTCATCTACACCAAATTATTATAAGAAGACTATTATAGGGTCATTATTTTTTCACTTCATAGAACGTTACTAGTTTAATGTCTTAATTTCTTTGATAAGGGCTAGATTAATGTCATTAATAATAGATATTTAAGGTGGCTTACTAAAATATTATTTATCCATATTATTTACTGCATTTCTCATCTCTTCGTCTGTTAAATGTGTATAAATCATTGTTGTTTGAATCGATGAATGTCCTAATTGGTTTTTCAATCTAGGCACATCATTGTTCTCCAAGTGATAACGCGTTGCAAATGAATGCCTTAGAGAATGTACGGTTAAAGCCGGCTTTCCAAAAGCTGTAGCATATTTTTCGATCAGTTTCTCTATGGATCGCTGAGTTAAGCGTCTGCTTTTTCCTTTACGGCCTATGGGAGCTGCAATAAACAAAAAGGCTTCGTTTTTTTCTGGGATATATCTAGATTCTCTGATCTGCAGATAATTTTCTAAATCAAGTAGAGCTTGCTTGCTGAAATACACATATTGTTCTTTATTACCTTTGCGTATAACCCTCACTAAAGCTTTAGTCATATCCAGATCTTCAATGTCAATGCCTGCTACCTCAGAGAGCCTAAGTCCTGATCCTAAAATGAGGGAGACAATGGCTGTATCCCGTTCACGATTAAATTGATGGAAATTGAGAATACGTTTATTCTCTTTATTGATTTCTCCGAAATCATGGGCTACAAATAGCCTAAACAACTCAAAGTCGTCTTCTCTGAGAATTTTCCCATCAATACGATTAGCAATGGTTTCTTGGCTTTCTTTAACGACATTTAAATCCATTTTGGCCATAACATTGCGCTGGATATATGGCTTTAGGTCACTTGTTTCAGCCTTGTTCTGTAAGTAATCAAATAAGGATTTTAGTGATGACAATTTACGGTTAATAGTTAGCTTAGTATTGCCGAGTTGATACTCCAAAAATGATAAGAAATTTTCCACTTCACGAATGGTTAGTTTCTCTAAAGTGACTAAATTAATGTTTTTGCGGCTGTCTGCGGTAAAGTTTTCTGTAACTAACCAATCAAAAAATATAATATAATCGTGACAATAATTAAGAAGTGTTGTAGGTGAAAGCTTGCGTTTTTTACTATCTATAAATTCCGTAACGAACCAAGGTAGTTCAGACAGTTTCTCATCAACGCGGTTCATATAGTGTAATTTCATTTGCTTGTCCATATGTATAATAACCTCCTTATATAATTATAATTCTCAAATAATTATTCGTCAAATTATTATTTTACGTAATTATACGATTCCTGATTGTTTGATATGGTTCAAACCATCTATATATATATTATATTGACCTAATATATTTATCTTTCTGCTTTCAGTGAGCGAATTATTCATGATATAGCATCTCTGCTTGCTCATATGACGAACAAACCCTGATTATGGCAAGAGAAATATTCTCTCCGACGTCCTGAAGCATGCTCGTCCACAAGGATAGCTATATAGAGTTACCCTCTAGGGTAACTACGTATATGTTTGATGCGAATACCACCGTTCACTATGATTAAGAATGTATGATTCACTTCATGAAATAAAGCTAATTCATGAGCTTTTCCTATTTCAGCCATGAGGCGTTACTCAATCGTGTTTACCAGAACAAAAAAGCATCTCCAACTTAGTTGGAGATGCTTTTTTGTT
>NZ_JBSQBM010000041.1:0-17426 GCF_059417685.1 Paenibacillus sp. LT-B23
TTTGCTCTCATAGCTCAGCAGGTAGAGTGCATCCATGGTAAGGATGAGGTCACCGGTTCGAACCCGGTTGAGAGCTTGTGTTAGGGCCCGTTGGTCAAGCGGTTAAGACACCTCCCTTTCACGGAGGTAACAGGGGTTCGATTCCCCTACGGGTCATAGGATAGTATGGAGGCTTAGCTCAGCTGGGAGAGCATCTGCCTTACAAGCAGAGGGTCGGGGGTTCGAGCCCCTCAGCCTCCACCATATTTCATCCTCTTACCTGGTTGAAATGTTGGGGAATTGTGAATCATATGCATATTGGGGATTAGCCAAGCGGTAAGGCAACGGACTTTGACTCCGTCATGCATAGGTTCAAATCCTATATCCCCAGCCATTAAGAGCCATTAGCTCAGTTGGTAGAGCACCTGACTTTTAATCAGGGTGTCGAAGGTTCGAGTCCTTCATGGCTCACCATTTTATTACATGCGCGTGTGGCGGAATTGGCAGACGCACTAGACTTAGGATCTAGCGTCTTTGACGTGGGGGTTCAAGTCCCTCCACGCGCATCTTGTTTTTGCGGACGTGGCTCAGCGGTAGAGCATCGCCTTGCCAAGGCGAGGGTCGCGGGTTCGATTCCCGTCGTCCGCTCCATATTTGCGCCCTTAGCTCAGCTGGATAGAGCGTTTGACTACGAATCAAAAGGCCGGGAGTTCGAATCTCTCAGGGCGCGCCATTTTTTAAAATTATATGTCGGGATGTAGCTCAGCTTGGTAGAGCACCTGGTTTGGGACCAGGGGGTCGCATGTTCAAATCGTGTCATCCCGATACTAATTTGCGGGTGTAGTTCAATGGTAGAACTTCAGCCTTCCAAGCTGATAGCGTGGGTTCGATTCCCATCACCCGCTTACTGATTACCTAGAAGCCGAGAGGCTTCTTTTTATTTTGTCCACATTATAAACGTTCTCTGTGTATAGGTTACTGCGAAAATCTTCTGTCATGCACAGTTGGGGATGACTTGTGCATATTGTACATAGGCTCTAGGTACTTTAACACCCAGATCCCGAATTCCCCCTCTAATGTATCCCTTTCTCCTGTAGTAAGGCTAATTTCGTGATCAAATCCCTTCAATATAGGAATCCTATGACCGTTAACGATACGGTTGCATGGGGATAACTCTAAGGCTGCTGTACGTAGTTGTACACAATGTATTCTATTTATGTGGGTATAGCTGAGTATGGATGAAAAAAACTGCTCTAAAATATTGAAATTATTGCTGTTTTGTGTATATCTTTGTGGATAGAAGCTTAGTGGGGTTCACTTTGTCAACAAATCATAAACATATGCACATAATGATGCATGAATTTTTGTTTTGGAAATGACTCTGTTTATAACACCTGTGCATAAAGTTTCATGATTATCCAGACTATAAAAGTGATTTTGTTTATTAAATTTCATTTTTGTGCATAAAAAACCAATTTATTCTCAAAAAAAGTATTTTAAAAACATGACTTTTTACTGTAAATTTTGCAGCTTTTCACGCGTTTTTATTGTATGATGTTAAGAAAGTGTCAATTTTCGTGTGTATACGTACCTTTGCAACAAAGCTGTATTTGGTGTGAACAGATCAGATGGGGGGAAAAGCATGACTGAGCTTACGTTAACCGCTAACAAAAACCAATCCAACAATCTGCTACGGCGGGACGTTCGTTTTCTGGGGAATATTCTTGGTGAGGTTTTGGTTCATCAGGGTGGCAACGAACTTTTGGATATCGTGGAAAAGATACGTGAGACAAGTAAATCGTTACGTGCCGGGTATCAGCCGGAGTTGTATGAGAATTTCAAACAAATCGTTAGCGGACTGGATACGGACATTCGTCACCAGGTTATTCGCGCGTTTGCGATTTATTTTCAGTTAGTGAATATTGCCGAGCAAAATCATCGTATCCGCCGCAAACGGGACTATGAGCATTCTGCTGGTGAAGATGTTCAACGTGGTTCAATTGAAAGCTCTGTTCAGGAGCTTAAACAGGGTGGATTTTCGGCTGAGGACGTTAGCAGTCTGCTGGAGGAGCTTTCACTGGAGCTGGTTATGACCGCACATCCTACAGAAGCCACGCGACGGGTGATTTTGGACATTCACAAGCGCATTTCCGAGGACGTCATGCTGTTGGATAATCCTATGCTTACCTTGCGGGAGCGGGAACAGGTGCGGGAAAATCTGCTGAATGAAGTGATTACACTATGGCAGACAGACGAACTTCGTGATCGTAAGCCAACTGTGTTAGATGAAGTTAGAAACGGGATGTATTATTTTCATGAGACTTTGTTTCATGTGCTGCCGGACGTATACCAAGAATTGGAACGATGTTTAGGCAAATATTATCCTGAGCAGAAATGGCATATTCCGACCTATTTGAGATTTGGCTCCTGGATCGGTGGGGACCGGGACGGCAACCCGTCTGTTACAGCTCATGTTACTTGGGAAACGTTACGTATGCAGCGTAAGCTGGCTTTGAGAGAATATCAGCACACGCTGAAGGAATTTATGGGTTATCTGAGCTTTAGCACTAGCATTATACGTGTCTCTGATGATTTGCTGGCTTCTATTGAGGAAGACCGGACCCATATTACGCTTAAAAAGATGGAAGTGTGGCATAACGAAAAAGAGCCTTATCGCATCAAGCTGGCCTACATGATAGCCAAGGTGAATAATATCCTGGATGAAAGCAAGCAGGGCACAAAGGAACGTTATAGCTCTGCTGAAGAGCTTATTGCGGATCTGAACGTTATTGACGACAGCCTGCGTCATCATTTTGCGGATTATGTGGCAGATACTTATATTCAAAAGATGATTCGTCAGGTAGAGCTGTTCGGCTTCCATACGGCTACGCTGGATGTACGTCAGCATAGTCAGGAGCATGAAAATGCAATGACTGAAATCCTCTCTAAAATGAATATTGTTGCGGATTATGGCAAGCTCCCTGAGGAAGAAAAAATAGACCTGCTGGAAAAGCTGCTGAACGAGCCTCGTCCGATCACGTCGCCGTATTTGAAATATAGCGACAGCACGCAGGAATGTCTTGATGTATATCGTACGATTTATCTGGCTCAGGAGGAATTTGGCAAGCAATCCATTACAAGCTACTTGATCAGTATGACTCAGGGAGCAAGCGACTTGCTGGAAGTTATGGTGCTGTCTAAAGAAGTGGGTCTGTTCCGTATCGAGAAAGATGGCACAGTCGTATGTACACTGCAATCCGTTCCTCTATTTGAAACGATAGATGATCTGCATGCTGCCCCTAGTATTATGAAGAGGCTGCTGAATTTGCCTGTATATCGCCAATCTGTGGCAGCAATGGATCAGCTTCAGGAAATCATGCTGGGATATTCAGATAGTAACAAGGACGGCGGTGTGGTGACGGCGAACTGGGAGCTTCGGGTTGCGATGAACAGCATTACGGAAGTGGTTAATGAGTTCGGCGTAAAAGTGAAGTTTTTCCACGGACGCGGGGGAGCACTGGGACGCGGAGGAATGCCGCTTAATCGCAGCATTTTGGCCCAACCTCCTCATACGATCGGAGGCGGCATCAAGATTACGGAGCAGGGTGAGGTACTCTCATCCAGATACTCGCTCAAGGGCATCGCTTATCGGAGCCTGGAACAGGCAACGTCAGCTCTGATTACCGCAGTAGCATATAACCGTTCCGGTAAGAAGGAAGTGTTCGAGGAGAGCTGGGAAGAGATCATTGCCCGTATTTCCGAGGTATCGCTGGAGAAGTATCAGGATTTGATTTTCCGCGACCCTGATTTCTTCACTTTCTTCAAGGAATCAACGCCATTGCCTGAGGTGGGTGAGCTGAATATCGGCTCTCGTCCGTCCAAGCGTAAGAACAGTGAACGTTTTGAGGACTTGCGCGCAATTCCATGGGTTTTTGCATGGACGCAAAGCCGTTACTTGCTGCCTGCTTGGTACGCGGCCGGAACTGGGCTGCAAAGCTTCTATCAGAACAATGAGGATAACCTCAAGGTGCTGCAAACAATGTTTAAGGAATCAGCTTTCTTCCGCTCCCTTATTGATACACTGCAAATGGCGATTGCGAAGGCGGATTTACTGATTGCAGAGGAATATGCAGGGATGTCCGATAATGAAGAGGCTCGCCAGCGCATTTTCGGACAAATTTCAGCGGAATTCAAGCTGACGTCCGAGCTGATTTTGAAAATAACAGGACAATCGGAAATTCTGGACGATGTGCCGGTAATTCAGGAGTCCATCCGGCTGCGTAATCCTTATGTCGATCCGTTAAGCTACTTGCAGGTTCAGTTGCTTAGTGAGCTACGCGAACTGCGTGACCAGAACGGGGACGATACGGAGCTGCTGCGTGAGGTACTGTTAACCATTAACGGAATCGCCGCAGGGCTGAGAAACACAGGCTGATACAGCTTGGCGCATGAATACAGGCAATCGGGCGCTTATGGGTGCCCGATTGTGCTGTCTGCATGCATATGACGGAGCAGGAGTCCTATTGGGTCAACGCTACAGTTGATTTTCCAATAAAATTGAACTACGATGAATTATCATAACAATGTAATGAGCAACCCATCAGCAAGTCTGGGGGAGTATAGAGTGGATAATATGGAAAGCCGCTTGGTTAGGCTGGTGCAGAAAGGTGATCAGCGAGCTTTTGCGGAGTTAGTCGAGTTATATAAAGATCGGATTTTTCATCTTTCCTACCGGATGCTAGGTAATCGCCATGAGGCGGAGGATCTGGTGCAGGAAACTTTTTTGCGTGTATATCGTAATTTGGAAAAATATGATCATGGGCAGAAGTTTTCAACCTGGATTTACCGGATTGCGACGAATCTGTGCATTGATCGTCTGCGAAGGAGAAAGCCTACATATTCACTGGATGCTGAGATGAATGAGCAGGAAGGTGTGGATGGCTATGCAATGCTCGCCAGCGAAGAGCTCACACCTGAGGGCCATACGCTGTTGTCCGAGACACAATCCTTAATTCATAATGCCATTGACAGCCTTCCAGACAAATACAGGACAATTATGGTTTTGCGTTACTTGCAGGAGCTTTCCTTGCAGGAAATTAGCGATGTGCTTAATCTTCCGGTCACTACCATTAAGACAAGGGTTCACAGGGGCCGGGATTTTCTACGCAAAAAATTGGAGCACAAGCTGTAAATCATGTGTTCAGGGTCTTGAAAAGTGCTCGCACAGATGTTTTTGTGAAACATATTGCTCGTTGTAGCGTATGTAAAGTGAGCAAAGTTTCTAAGCCGGAGCATGTTATGTAGAGAAACACGGAAGAATATTAGAAAGGATTGGCTCATATGGATTGCAAACAAGCCGTCTCTTTTATGCATGACTATCTGGATGGCGACCTGTCCGAGCAGGACAAACAGGAATTAGAGCATCATTTGTTCACCTGCCCGGAATGCCGCATGCGTTTTAAAGAGCTGGAGCGGACGGATGCGATGCTTTATGGTACACGGCATCAAGTGCCGTGTGTATCGGATGAGCTGACACTTCGCATTATGAATGCTTTGCCGCCGCATAGAAGAGCGCCAATTGTGCCTATGCTGACTTGGGTAAAAAGGCACCCGGCTGTTACGGCCGCAGCTTTCTTTCTTGTTATTATATGCTCAAGTATGGCAAGCTTTTCAACCACAGACCATCAATTGGTAGTCAAGGGAAGCCATCTGGATCAGGTTGTTATTCAAGGGGATACTGTAATTGTGCCTGAGGGTAAATCCATTGCTGGAGATTTGACCGTGCAAAATGGCAAGGCTCGGGTATATGGCGATGTGGAAGGCAATGTAACTGTAATTGACGGTTCTTACTATCAAGCGTCTACAGCACACATTGCAGGACAGGTCAAAAGTATTGATCAAACCTTGGACTGGATTTGGTATAAAGTTACTGATTTGTTCGGAGATACGTTCTCTCCATAAAAGAAGCTTGAACTGGCAAGAATGATATCGAGCGCCTCTTCCGCTGGAAAAGGCGCTTTTTTTGTATATGAAGCTGGCGATTTGTACTGTATTTTACTGATTTTAGTGGTTCTTTTGTCGTGCGGCTTGCAACGCGGGCCTTATCGTTATAACCTAGATAGAGAGAACATACTGTGTACATATTACACTCACTCACTACAGAAAATTGCGGGGGCATGCGCATGTTGGATTATTTCGCGGACCTGACTTGGAAAGAGTCCATTAAAGATATTATCGACATCCTGATCGTAACCTATATTATGTATCAGCTTATTTTACTTGTTCGCGGAACGCGTGCAGTTCAATTGCTTAAAGGAATTCTGTTCCTGGTCGTCATTTGGGCAGTTAGCACGTGGTTTGATCTGTATACGCTCAAGTGGCTGATGAATCAGATGTTCACCTTTGGTGTGGTAGCTATTTTCATTATTTTTCAGCCTGAATTGCGCCGTGCCTTGGAACAACTGGGGCGAGGCAAGCTGTTTGGGCGTTCGTCTGCGGATGATGAGGAGATAAACAAGTTAATCGGGGAAATGATTAAGGCGCTGAATTATTTATCACGTAGAAAAATAGGGGCTTTGGTCGTATTTGAACGCGAAACGGGGCTAAACGAATACACGGAGTCTGGTATCAAGACACAGGCAGTGGTCAGTTCCGAATTGCTTATCAACATCTTTATTCCAAATACACCTCTGCATGATGGTGCAGTTATTATTCAAAATAAGCAGATTGCTTCTGCGGCCTGTTACTTACCACTGTCGGAAAATCCGTTTATCAGCAAGGAGCTGGGAACTCGTCACCGGGCAGCGATTGGGGTGAGTGAGGTAACGGATGCCGTAACTGTGGTGGTATCAGAGGAGACAGGGCAAATTTCTTTGGCTATCAATGGGCAGGTCGTGCGCGATATTAAAGAAGAATCCTTAATATCCAAGCTGTATGAGGAGCTGCGGCCGACACCGACTTTGAAGGAAAAACGCGGCTCATTCTGGAATCGGAGGGGAGGCCGTGGAAATTCATGATGGACAAATGGATTAACAACAATACGATTTCTAAAATATTGGCACTCGCGGTTGCCGTCCTGCTGTGGGGAATGGTTCATCTGGATACAGGTACGCCTTCGTCCACGCTGACCGTTTCTTATGATAATAAAGTGATTGATAATGTAGGTATTCAGGCCAGCGGTCTGGATGAGTCAAAATATGTATTATCTACAATGGATACTGACCATGTGAAGATGGAGGTTAGAGGACAGCGTTCCGTGCTGACTTCTTTTTTCGCAGATAATTACCAGGCCCAATTGGATTTAAGTGGGTTGGGAGCAGGCACCAAAACCTTGCCACTCGTAGCGAATCTGCCCAATGGCGTGGAGTTGGTATCTATGACTCCTAGTCGTGTGACAGTCACGATTGAGGAAAAGCAAACGAAATCATTTGATGTTTCTATTGTTTCCAAGGGTAAACCGGATACCGGCTTGCAGCTCGGAGAGCCTGTGGTTGCCCCTCAAACGGTGAAGGTCACCTTGCCTAAAAGCCAGTTGAGTACAGTGGCTGCGGTGCAGGGGGCTGTTGATACGGAGGGAATCTCGGAGAAGTTTGAACAGAAACGGGTGAAGCTGAAGGCTTACAACAAAAAGGGGCAGGAACTTACAGGAGCGGTTATTGAGCCTTCCACAGTGTCTGTTGAAATCCCGGTAACCCAGCAAACGAAGTCCGTGCCTGTGAAAATTGTCTATTCCGGAGAGCTGCCGAACGGTTTGGCGCTTTCCAAAGTAAATGCAAATGTAAAAGAAGCGATCGTATACGCCTCGCAGGATGTTTTGAGCAGCCTTAGCTCCTATGTTACGGCTACACTCGATCTGAGCCAATTAACGGAAGCAGGGACCCACACAGTTCAAGCTAATTTGGCAGCGCCCGCCGGTTCTGATAAAATCGAGCCTGGCTCGATACAAATTCAGGTGACAGTTGTGCCATCTAATCAGGTGACCGATGCGGAGCGAACATTGTCAGGCATTCCGATTGTTGTGCAGGGGGCAGCAGACGGGACGACTGCGACGATTACAACGCCTGCAGACAAGACGATGGATGTTACTGTGAAGGGGCCGCAGGATATGATCAGCAATTTAACCAACGATGATATTAGTTTGGTTGCAGACGTGAGTGGTCTGGAGGCTGGTCAGCATGAGGTTGCTTTGAAGGTAGGCTTGCCCAAATACATTACGCAATCCGGAAACGCCAGCCAGCTAACGGCAACGGTGAACATTGAGAGCCCTTCAACGCCGGCTGTAACGAATCCAAGCAGTGGGAATGAATCAACCCCTTCCGGCAGCGGTAATAAGGGGCAGGAGAGGCCACAGGAGGGCCAGAGCGGTCAAGGCGGCTCCTCTGATGCGAAACCCGGGGACAATGCGGCTGCGGAGGATAAAACAAATCCTCATAACGGCGCAGATTCTTCTGCAAATGGAACCCCGGAGAGCGGTCAGCCATAACATGATTTATCTGTAGTAAATATTTAAGGTTCATTAGACAAAAAAGGGAGTCATTATCATGGGGAAATATTTTGGTACAGATGGTGTACGAGGCATTGCTAATCAGGAACTTACAGCAGAACTGGCATATAGTATTGGCCGTTGCGGCGGATATGTTTTAGCAGGGAATGTAGAAAAACCAACAGTTGTTATCGGTATGGATACACGGGTGTCCGGTCTGATGCTGGAATCGGCGCTTGTAGCCGGTTTGCTGTCTATCGGGGCTAATGTGGTTCGTCTGGGTATCGTTTCAACGCCGGGAGTCGCTTATCTTACACGTCAATTGAAAGCGGACGCTGGTGTAATGATCTCGGCTTCCCACAATCCGGTGGAAGACAACGGCATTAAGTTTTTTGGCGGCGACGGGTTTAAACTGACAGATGAAACGGAACTGAGAATCGAAGAGCTGATGGATGCCAAGGAGGATCAATTGCCTCGTCCAATTGGTGGCGGATTAGGTACGGTTGTTGTAGACGAGCATTCTCGCTACGATTATCTGGAGTTTTTGAAAACAACGATTAGCCATTCTTTTGAAGGGCTCAAAATCGTACTGGATTGTGCGAACGGAGCGGCTTATGAGCTGGCGCCGAAGCTTTTTGCGGAATTGGGAGCCGAAGTGCACACCATCGGTGCGGAGCCAAACGGGCTGAATATCAACGATCATTGCGGTTCAACTCATCCTGAAAAGCTGAAAGAGGAAGTACGCCGCTTGAAAGCCGACATTGGTCTGGCCTTTGACGGCGATGCAGACCGTCTGATCGCGATTGATGAAAACGGTGAAGAGGTAGACGGCGACTATATCCTTTGTATCTGTGGGGATGCGCTGAACCGCGCTGGAAAGCTCAAGGACAGCACTATTGTATCGACTGTGATGAGTAATATTGGTTTTTACAAAGCAACAGAAAAGCTGGCGCTCAAGACTGCAAAAACTGCGGTTGGTGACCGGTATGTGATGGAAGAAATGCGCCGGGGCGGCTTTAATCTGGGCGGTGAGCAGTCTGGTCACGTTATTTTCCTCGATTACAATACGACGGGCGACGGCATGTTGACCGGGATTCAACTGGTGGATACTCTGAAAGCTTCCGGTAAAAAGATGAGTGAGCTGAAATCGCTCATGAAGCAGTATCCGCAAGTGCTAGTTAATGTGCGTGTACAGGACAAACGCAATTACGAGGGCAATCCTGCCATTGCAGAAGCGATTGAGCAGGTGGAACAGCAATTGGGTGATAATGGACGCGTATTGGTTCGTGCTTCCGGTACAGAATCGCTTATTCGTGTTATGGCTGAAGGGCCAGATAAGGATGAGCTGGAGCAATTTGTAGGACAGATCGTAGATGTTGTAAAAAAAGAATTAGTTTAAAATTTTGTAAACGTTGGTTGCCTGTTCAAAGTAAGCAGGCAACCGCGTTTGCAGATATTATTTTTAATTGAATACTTACCAGAACTTGCTAATATGAATAAAGTGTCATTGCCAAATGATGCTGAGCTGAATATAATATAGGGATGTTGTGACTCAGAAAGAGAAAGCGAGGGTTGTAAGGTAATGTAATACAAGCGCCAGAGCTTGATTTTGCGCGGGGGAACTTGTTGGTGAGGCAGATCATTCAATTTCGATGATGTTGCTCACAGATGGGTTCACGGCAAAGCGAGCTGACGAGGTGAAGGTGTTCGAAACATTCGGCGGGGACCTTCCGGTGAGGCATCGACCCGTAAATCGGCAGCGGAAAATAAGCAGGCAACTGTTTACACAACGCACCGATAGATGCTTTTATTTTATAACCTAAATTATAAGATTCATTTCATGAATGTGCGGCCATCATCATTGGCGTGCGCGGTTTGGGAATTTCGTTACATTCGTGAAGAGATGCCTGTAATTTTCTATAGTTATCATTGACAACTTCATAGATGAATGAACTTTATTCCGCAATCTACCGCACACGTTAGTCCTGTGATGAGTCGCCCTGTGAAATGATGATCGGGAGGATAACGAATATGTGTGGCATTGTAGGATATATTGGTGATCAGAATACGCAAGAGGTATTGATTGACGGGTTGAAAAAGCTGGAGTACCGCGGTTATGACTCTGCTGGTATTGCCGTGTATACAGATTCAGGACTGAAAGTAGCCAAGGCAAAAGGTCGTTTGGCGAATCTGGAAGCGAAGCTGGATGATGCGCCGCTGGTAGGCCATGCAGGCATCGGGCATACACGTTGGGCAACACACGGTAAGCCTTCAGATGAAAACTCCCATCCACATTTGGATGAGAGTCAAAAGTTCTCCGTGGTTCATAACGGGATTATCGAGAACTATCTGGAGCTGAAAGAACAGCTGATCAGCGAAGGTCATACCTTTATTTCCGAAACGGATACGGAAGTTATTTCCCATCTGGTTGCGCGTGAATATAAAGGAGATATCGTCAAAGCGGTACAAAAAGCAATTACCTTTATGCGCGGTGCCTTTGCACTGGGTGTGCTGACAGAGCACGAGCCTAATAAGCTGGTAGCTGTTCGTCAAGCTAGCCCGCTGGTTATTGGTGTGGGAGAAGGCGAGAACTTTATCGGTTCCGATATTCCGGCTATTCTGAAATATACACGCAATGTATTTATTTTGAACGATGGCGAAATGGCTGTTTTGACCAGTGATGCCGTCGAATTAATGACAATCGAAGGCCAATTTATTTCTCGGGAAATGATTCATGTCGAATGGGATGCTGTAACAGCGGAAAAAGGCGGCTATGAGCATTTCATGTTGAAAGAAATTCACGAACAGCCTAAGGCTTACCGTGACACGATGTTGGGCCGAATCGACAAAGAAACTAAAAAAGTTGTTCTTCCTGAGTTGAAGCTGACAGAAGAACAAATTAAAAATATTCGCAATATTCAAATCGTTGCTTGTGGTACAGCTTACAATGCTGGTTTGATTGGTCGTACGATTATTGAAAGCCTGGCTCGTATTCCGGTGGAAAACGACGTGGCTTCCGAGTATCGTTATCGTTCGCCAATCGTAACACCAGAGACACTGGTAATCGTAGTGAGTCAATCCGGTGAAACTGCTGATACGTTGGCAGCACTGCGTGAAGCACAAGCGAACGGCGCTCATGTACTGGCGATTACAAACGTAGTTGGTAGCTCCATTGCCCGCGATGCAGATGATGTGTTGGTTACACTGGCAGGACCGGAAATTGCCGTAGCCTCAACCAAAGCATATTCTTCGCAGTTGATTGCGTTTTATCTGTTTGGTCTGTATCTGGCTCAAGTACGTGGCACGCAAACGGATGAGCAAGTAGCTCATGTGTTGGCTGCTATGGAATCACTGCCAGAGCAAGTAGAAGAAATGCTGGGCAAAGCAGACGCGATTAAAGCATACGCTGAGCAAATTGCCAGCCACAAGCACCTGTTCTTTATTGGCCGCGGTCAAGACTATGCTGTAGTACAGGAAGGTTCCCTGAAACTCAAGGAAATCTCCTACATTCATTCCGAGGCTTATGCGGCGGGTGAACTGAAGCATGGTACGCTGGCATTGATCGAAGATGGCATTCCGGTTATCGCTTTGGTAACACAGGAATCCGTGTTGGAGAAAACCGTGAGCAATATCAAGGAAGTGAAGGCACGTGGTGCAGATGTTCTTGCGATTACGTACGAAGAGCACGCTGTTGAGTTGTTGAAGTCCGTGGATCAGGTATTTGCAATTCCGAAGACACTTCCAATCCTGTCTGCTGCGATTTCGGTTGTATCTCTCCAACTGTTGGCTTACTACGCTTCCCTTGCACTGGGTCATGATGTTGACAAACCACGTAACTTGGCGAAAAGTGTTACTGTAGAATAAGCTTTAGTAAATTCTAAACACAAATGTCTACAGACAATAAAGTTATGTACTAAACAATAAAGTTGTGTACTAATCGAGAAATAGACAATAAAGTTGTGTACTAAATATCAAGGAAACATAATAAAAGAATCACTTTTAGTAAAATCAAAAGGGGGTGTCCCAAAAGCCATGAAATGGCTGCTTGGGACGCCCCTTGGTTTTTTGAGTAGGCTGCGCGTGAGCACATGGGTGGACGCTCCGCGAACAGACCGTTGTTCCAATCGCTGATATGAACGAGACCTGTCAATCAGCGGTTGAAACTCCACCTGGTTTCCTCTTCATTCCCTTTTTAACACGGGGGTTGAACAAGCTGAACTAGAAGGCAAAAGCTATCAACGGTGAGCAGTCTGATATCCGCGGGTTGGATACCGCATGTTTTCTCTCCGTCTGTAGAGAGTGCACCACGAACTGTTGTCGTGCATCTTTCCTTTTAGGGAAGGAGTAGGCACATAGCGATTACGTGGATTCTCTCTTACGGCTTTTCCCTTTGCCTTCTAACTCAGCTTTTCAATCACCACTTGTCTATTAGGTCATGTTATTTCGAAATAATAACGCTCAATTTTAGGCACGGTCTAACTTGTAGGTTACCTCATCCATGCCTCTCTTTTCCTCGATCTCCCGGGCAATTGACCAAATAAAACCACTTAATTCACGTGCCACGGCTACAACCGCTTTTCCAACTAGCGGATATCCCGTTGGACCTGCTTCATAACAAATGCTTAGTTCTTCAGGTGGACCCAATTTTTTGAGTACCTTTAGGATCTGATACTCGTTGTGAGGAACCATGCCCCAATATCGGGCACTTTCTCTGCCTTCGTCAGCAACGGCTACCGCAATTTTTTCCTTTGACACGTCTAATCCTACGTATTTCATGGCATCCTGCATAATACAGACTCTCCTTTGTAATTTAGCTCTGCTTTTGGTATAGCTCCACTACACCATTATTGCCAAAAGTAACCTAAGAAGTTGCAATTACGGGGAGTCTGTCTCGTTCATAATAACTGTTATCCCCAGATTTTATTTATTCTCCTTAGCGGTGAAAATCCGGGGACAAAGGCGACCGCTGCCGCTTTTCCACAATCGTTCCGTTCTCTCCGCTGCTTTGAGCACAATAAGTGTCTACAATACTTAAAAAACACGAAAAAAGAAATCGCCCTTTTTGGTAAAATGGAAGTACCACCAACCATCTCAAAAAGGAGCGAGCGGATGAGGAATGTCCTCGAAACCGTATTTACCGCCGTTCTTCAATTTCTCGCAGACGAAAAATATATCTCCCTGGAGCATTACTTCGTAGATGGTACCAAGATTGAGGCCAATGCCAATCGCTACACTTTTGTTTGGAGCAAGGCCGTAACTAAACACAAGGCCAAATTGCAAGAGAATGTACATACCCTGTTTACCAGCATTGAAGCCGCAGAGCATCAAGAAGAACGCGAGCATCAAGGCAAAGATCTCGCTGAACTTGGCGAGCCTTCCGAAATCCGCAGTGAGAAACTGGAACAACTGACACAGGAACTGGAGGCAGAGCTCGCCGACCAGCCCAAAAGCAAGCCACTGAAGAAAGCCGTTCGTAAGCTTCGTAAGGATCTGCTTCCCCGACTGTACAAATACAAGAACTACCAGGAGTTGCTCCGGAACCGCAGTAGCTTCAGCAAAACCGATCCGGATGCGACTTTCATGCGTATGAAAGAAGACCACATGCGAAATGGACAGCTAAAACCGGGTTACAATGTGCAGATCGGAACGGAGAATCAGTTTATTTTAGCCTACAGTGTCCACCAAAGACCAACGGATACCCGCTGCTTACAGCCACACATGGAAAAAGTTCGGCAGATCCTGGGGACACTTCCACAGACGGTCATTGCCGACGCGGGTTATGGCAGTGAAGAAAACTATGCCGATCTGGAAAAGGAAGAGATCCAGGCTGTCGTGAAATACGGCAGCTACCACAAAGAGAAGAGTAGGGCGTGGAAAGCGAGAAAACTAAATCATATTGAGGGAGTTTAATAAACCACCTATTCTGAATTATTAGCTACCAATAACTTTTCGATTCCATCCTCTTGTAAGTATCGGATTAGACAAATGCACAATCGGCTGGACATCCCAGGTTCTCGAAAACTGTGCGCGCGGCAGAATCTACCGGCAGGAAAACCTCAATTTGCGGATATAAGCGGCCGCCTGCGGAAATCGAAACCTGTTTGTAGCGTACGGGAATAAGGTCTCCGGAGCTTTCTATTCTGGCTAGAATTGTTTGTATTTGATCAACATTTCCCCCTACATCCGGCACACTCAGATATTCGCACGCGTTATATTTCTGAACTCTATCCAGCAATTTTTGATACCACGCATCATAACGCGAGAGCATGTGCTCACTCTTAAAGGCTTGTATTCCGTTTATGATGTGCTCCTCCCACTGCTTAAACGACGTCTTGTCAAACGTGGAGCGGGACCGGATAGGAAAACCAGAATTAAAATGTAAATCGACCCTATTCATTAAACCGTCATATGAACGGTCGAGAGGGATTTCGAACAATTGATGAAACGGCTCATTTAATCCCTTGATGTCCTGAGTATGTGTTACGACCATGGCGGGAAAAGGAATACTCCTCATCGTTTGCTGAGCCCACTCTAATGCACGCTCCAACGACCGTCCATACAATTCGGTCTGAATTGGAAGAAAGCCGGCTGCCAAAAGCAAATCGTTACGCTCGTCGGATGTACACTCAAGATATTCTGCAATATTTATTATCGTCTGGCGGGTCGGTATGCGGCGGGTACGTCCAACCAGCAGATTTTTATACGAAGGAAAAGCCTCGTCGTTCAGCTCTTGTTGAGTAAATCGTTTCAAGGACGGTTGAGGTCGATCGACAAGCTTTTGCTGGCGTTTTATCCGCAGGGCTTCAATTTCTCCCATTACGATTCTATGTCTGGAATTCTCCGTATCTATATCCATCTTCTCTTCTCTTCCCTTCTCTTATGAAGTGTAATTCTGCACTTGGGCCGAACCTTTATTTAAAGTATACTCCTCATTGAAATGAAGGTCATCTAATGACCATAACCAATATGGAGGAAAACCGATATGATTCGTACTATTGTTGTTGATCCGCATGCCCCGTCTCATTTGGCCTTCAAGGAAGTTGACGCCCCGCAGCCTAAGCCATGGGAAGCGCTTGTGCAAGTGAAGGCCGTCTCACTCAACCGCGGTGAAGTGAGTGACGCTAAAAATCAGGAAATATATAGCCGTCCTGGCTGGGATTTCGCCGGGATTGTCATCGAGCCGGCAGAGAACGGCGCAGGACCGCAAAAAGGGGCTAGGGTTGTTGGTTTGCTCCCGATGGGAGCCTGGAGCGAGCGAGTGGCTGCTCCCGTATCGTTGTTGGCCGAAATCCCAGACAAACTCACTTTTACGGAGGCGGCTACCCTCCCCGTAGCAGGGCTCACGGCTCTTTATGCACTTCGAAAAGGCGGCATGCTGCTTGGCAAACGGATTTTCATTACAGGCTCTAGCGGCGGAGTTGGGCTATTCGCCCATCAGCTTGCAGCCCAATCCGGCGCATACGTTGTAGGTACGGCAAGCACGGAAGAGAAGGCTGAGCTTGTTCGGGAGGTCGGATCCGACGAAGTGATCATTGGATATACCGCAATTTCATCAGCCAGCAAATTTGGGCCGTACGATCTGATCATCGATTCAGTAGGCGGCAATGCACTGGCGGCGTTGCTGCCGCAGCTAGCGCCCCAAGGGATTTGCGTTGCGGTAGGATTTTCCTCTTCAAATACCGCAATGATCGATATGAAGAATATGGTGACCAGCGGAGGAAGAACCTTGTACAGCTTCTTTTTAGGTGAGGAACTCACTCGTCAATCAGCCGCGGACGATCTGAGTTTGCTGGCCCGGCTGGTCACAGATGAGCGGTTAATCCCACGAATCCAAGTGGAGGCGCCTTGGACCGAAATTGACACCGTTGCCCGTAATCTTATGGAACGGAAATTCTCGGGCAAAGCCGTGCTTCACTTAGATTGATTATATAAGTTTGTAACTATAATCCCAGGAATCTAAAAACGAATCTGAAAAAGAAACGGCAGTAGTACACCCTTACTCGTTTGAGTGGGAGTACCGCTGCCTTTCAATGAACCCGGCTATTTGACCTTTATATTTCGTATAGTAATCCATCCAGCTTTAATAGCAACACAGTTATTCCTCTACCCTCAGTGGCACCGCTTTAAGAATGTTCATTTTCTCTCACTATTCTGCCAGTTGGCTTAATGAAGTGCTCACCAGTCTAACACTTTATTTTCTTCGGACAACAGGACAACATATTTATAAGGAATTAACGTTCATATTTTTAGAATTTTAATAAAAAATATAAATCACATATATTGGATTTTTGTACACAACTTTATTGTATATTGCACAGGTGAAAATATTTGTAATTGACTCGCTAGTACACAACTTTATTGTCCGAAGAGAACAAATTGTTCATGTCCAGTGACATTATAGTTGTGAAGTTTACATTATAGTTATGAAGTATGCATCTAAGTTGTGAAGTTTACATTATAGTTATGAAGTTACTTTTATGACTTTTTTGCCATTATAAATACAACACCATTCTTAATTTGAAATATTACCTACAAGAAAATACAGTACATTAACTCAAACAGTCCCGATGAAAAGTTTTTATATCGGGACTGTTTTTATTTTTATAGATAAGTAAGTGGAACAATGAAGACTATAGGAGAAAAAATAAAGAGTATTCGGAAAACGAATAAACTCAATCAAATTCAGTTCTCACAGATTATTGGCGTATCACAAGGGACATTGAGTGAATTGGAACAAGATAAATATAAGCCGTCATTAGAAACCATAGTTGCCCTAAAACTAAACTTTAATGTTAACTTGGAGTGGCTGCTAATCGAGGAGTATATAAGTTCTAATAGTACGTTGTTTTGTACACAATTAGATAATCTTGAATCAAATTTAATTTCAGAATTTCGAAAGTTAAATGTGGGAGACAAACATGAAATTCAGGAAATCATAAATTTAAAGCTAAAACGTTATAAATAT
>NZ_JBSQBM010000042.1:0-17355 GCF_059417685.1 Paenibacillus sp. LT-B23
ACGCAATGTCATTCAGGCTAAACGGTATGCAATAAGCAATCCTGTGGGTTTGAGCGCAGTTCAGGAAGTGTATAGCTCGATGCGATTTTATAGAGCTAAGAAGTCCATTGTCATTACTTCAAGCAAATACACAATTTCGTGTGAACAGTTAGCCAGTTATAATGGAGTGAAGCTGCTGGATCGCGATGATTTAATTGAAATGATTGAGCTATTCAAAGAACAACAGAACAGCAAAGTAAAAGATATCATCGAAGCTGAGCCTTACTTGAGTCTGGATTCATGGGACGATTATAGGAATAATGATAAGATTGTGAAGAAGGATCGTAAGGCTGAGAAACTTGTTGCTTCGGGTAAGTAGGCTTCAAGTAAAACGATGATTTTATAAGGGTGCATAAGAAATCTAAAATAAGGGAGGGTTAAGCATGGAAGTTATAACTAAATATTTGCCTATAGTCGGAGCTGGATCTTTAGTCGCACTAGCCTTACTAATTTTCAAAGCTATTGCGTTAATTAACTCATCTACTCTTGAAAAGTTACTGTACAAGAGCAATAAAAGATATATGGTAACACCACTGTCAATTGCACTAACTGTCGCTACTACTTCTATGCTATGTGTCATCATAAGCTTTTTAAATGATGAAATTAAAAATATAACAGATTTGAAGGTGACAATATTAGCCTCTTCATTTCTTAGCTTTTTATTAAGCTTAATTGTTTTTGTACCTTTATATTTTGTGAAAAAGAAGAAAGGAAGAGTATACTATATTAAAGATAATCTAAATGGCACAGATATTGAGCTTTACTTATTGAAAACTACCGATGAGGGTTATATTTTATTGTCTGATCAACCGCATGTTGATTCTAGTACAGGATTTAAAATATTAAGGAAACAAGAAGATATACTTAATAAGCAGATCTATTCAAAACTTATTTCATAACAACGGAGATGATGATCTAAAAATGAATCTAAATCAGTTACACACTATGACTTACACGTTAAACAGCGGAATTAAAGGAATAGTTAACCTATCCAACAAGCAAATAAAGGACTGGATAGAGTCATATCGTGTAGGAAGTAAATATGTAACAACAGTAGGCAAAGAACATTTTGGTTTGAATCCTGAGCTTGTAGCAGACTTCAAAGTACATAATGAATACTCAGAGCAAAGGGAACATGTAGCAGCAATACAGCCTACAGCAGCAAGTAAGGCCAGTGAACAGTTAGCAGACGCATACAGCCAGCACAAGGTACTGATTCAGGTAGAATGTAAATGTGGAGCTTCTTATATAGAAGAGTCAGCGTATAAAAGGAACAAATGGGGCTGTATGGAATGCGGTGAAATTGTGTTTCTGGATAGTAAGAAGGGTATGGTTGATACAGTGAAAGGGAAAGCGTGGTATATGACCAACAGGTATTTCGTTGAGAGGTAATAGAGGGGGTTGGCAGCTTGGCGACCACTCGAAGTGTGAAAAGGAGACTGAGAAAGTATGGATGACGAAGGTTTGAAGACAGTCTTTTATAGATAGTAAAATTCATAAGTGTTAAGCACAGTATTTCATAATGAATTGAAGAGAGGACATGATGAGTAGATGAATTAAAAGGACTGACGATGGAATTAGCTGCCAGCCCATTTGGTTTATTTTTTAGTTTGTTGTGTCTTTTAAATATGCTACACCAACTTCAGTACCCGATTCTCCATTAATCCCAACATAATATTTACAACTGTTACTCATCCAGTAATCTTGAAAACTAGCTTTTTTTGTTGTTGTGTATATATCGATAGAGTGAGCATTTTTGAAACTGTTACCATTACATGACTCAAAAAGAGTAGCCTTAGCGGAACCCTTTGTAACTTCTAGTCCGAATCTGCCATATTGATTCTTACCATTAATTGCAGTCGTTGTATCCGTTAGTTTACTTGGTGAGATATAGGCCCAAGATTCAGCAGCATAAACAGATGATAGTCCAACAATACTTAATATTGCAACCAGACTCAAAGAAAATATTTTCTTTTTCATTATGAAACCAACCTCCAAATATGGAATATATTTCACTGTAGAAGATACATGATTTATGATGCTTTATCAACAAAAACTTTTGAAAAATTACGTAGAAATTATTACGCTGAAACGAATCAGGATATTATAGAGAAATGGAGGTAAATAAAGGGTTCATGGCCGGATTCGTCTAGAATGAAGCCACCACAACACCCTCTACACAAGGAGAATCTACCATGAGCTACACTCCTCTAAGCATAGTCGAACGCAGCAAGCTAGACCTCATCAACCACAGACCACGAAAATGTTTGGGCTGGAAGACCGCTCATGAATCTTTCACAGAGGAATTGTCGCACTTGGCTTGACAATCCTTTTTTACAAAAAAATGGACTAGGAGTATAATGTTTCATGGGTATCAAGGTGAATTTAGTAGAAAGGGAGTTTATTTAATCATGAAGAAAAAATTATGGGTCTTGCATTGAGTTCGTGTCTTTTATTAGGGAGTGTTCCCGCGTATGCTGCCGAAAGTGCGGCAGAACCTAACCAAGCAGTTGATCCAAACTTGGTAATATCAACCAAGGAAGAGTTGCATATCCCTAATAATGTAACTGTTAATTCAATTACTCCGTTAGACAATGCTTCTATAACATACGATCACAATTCAGGAATTGATTGGGATAAAAACAACAGACAGGTTTGGGGAAACACACAGGCCCAGCAAGGGAAGACAAAGCTAGACAGTTATACGAGAGCACGTTTTGAACATTTGACTGGATCAGTGTATGGAGATTCTGGACGAGTATGGAGCACCAACCAAGGAAGATCCTATGCTCGTTCTGATTGGGAAAACTATAACGCACTCAGATCCGGTGTAGCCAAAACATACTACGGTATCTAATTTTTTAACGAATTATTTCTGATATGAATCTCTGTTTTTAGTAATTCTATTAATAAAAAATTCACCAAACAATTCACCAAACAATTCACCTTGTTACCTACCTTGGAGGATACATTATGAACAATATTCGTATAACTCGTGTCAAAGTTTTAGATGTGCTTTTATTTATCGCTATTACCCTGTTCAGTTTCGCTTGCTTATTTACATTGTTTTATAATGAAAACGTAAATCTCGTAAAAAAACTAAGCAATAACTTTTATGATGATAATGCCTTGTTTTTCAAAACATCAAAAACTGAACTTGACTTTACTTCTTTATATGAGGCATTACCAAATGATACTGTATTATTCGGAAGGTTTTACGGGCAAGGAGAGGATATTCGAGGTGTTATGTATAAGGGAGACTATGTTCCACCCAACTTAATAAGTGGAAGGTTTTTTTCTGAATCTGATTTCATATCTAATTCGCATGTTGCAGTTATTGGTAATGATGTTCCTATAAATAAAACCATAAATGAAAAAAAATATGTCGAATATAATCATATGGATTACGAGGTCATAGGGATTATTGGTTACAATATACCTACTAGAATAGATCGGACAATTTTACTGAACTTGAATGCCGATAATATCACTTCCAGTGTTGAATATATTGTTAGCAGTTCAACCATACAAAATGGTTTGAATTTTATTGGCAACGAAAAAATGTTTGGGCAAGTTTCTGTATACGATAAGGAAAATGTTAATATTTTGCATCTAATTGATAGAGGTAATAATCAAGTAATTACATCCATAATTTTTATTATCGTACTCTTTGTAAATAGCTTATCGGTAATGATCTTTTGGAACGAAAAAAAGAATACTGAAATGAAGATCAAATGGAGCAACGGGTACACTAAAAAGAAAATATTAATAGATGTGTGGAAAGATTTTTTCCCAATACTATTGTTGAGCTTAATATCGGCTCTTGGCTCTTCTTGGTTTTTCGGAAAATATATGCATGATGTCGAGTTAAGCCTTCAACCGGCTATGTTGGGGGCGACGAGCTTGCTTTTATTGTTTTCATTTTTAGTGATCGGTATCTCTTATATTAAGATGACACAAAGGTGATCTGTGATGCTCAATTTGCTTATTGATTCATTAAAACAACATAAACGAAAAACCATACTTTCCATCTTACAATGTACTGCTTCGTACATTTTGGTTATTTTGACATTAAGCTTGGCTACACATACACATGAACTTGCATCAAATGTTCAAAATGCTACATCCTCTTTATACAAGGTTAATGACAATTTTTTCAATGATGAGGAAAAGAACTTTCTTGCTCAATCGGATAACCTTAAGGTCTTAAATGAGCTGTACGAATGGGAAAAAACGAATCCAAGTTTTAAGTATATTATTGCAAGCAGACAAAATCTTTTTCTAGATGTGCAAGGCTTGCCTGCAAAGTTTCAATATGGATATGAAGCTGGACACGAAACCCCAGACGCATATGAAAGTATTCAAGTGAATCAACAGTTTATTGACCACTTTGCTATCCAGACTTCTGAAGGTAGAGTATTTCAAGCTGGAGATTATAACGGGGAAAATGACGTTATTCCTATAATTTTGGGTTATGAATATAAGGATTATTTTAACTTGAAACAAATCATAAACGTGGGATATATGGGAGTAAATTTAAAGTGTAAAGTAATTGGCTTTTTGGGGCAGCATAGCTTTTATAATAATGGATACGCTTTGAAATACTTGGATAGACTTGTTGTATTCCCATCTTTGGAAGTAGACAATATTTATGCACAAGATAGAAGTTTTATGTTAAAACTATTTTTGGATAAAACAAGTGGCTACATCCAATCTTCTCTTTCGGCACAAAAAATCCAAGAGCTGTTCACACAAAAAAGTTTGCAACTTGATATCGAGCCATATGTTGTGGAAGGAGTCTCAAATTTTTATCTTACGATGTGGGGGCTAGAAGGAGAGCAATTACAAAAAGTGCTTATTATATTTTCATTTGTCATTGCTTTTGTTGCGCTATTCAGCATTTCAACAAATCTCATAGCTAAAATCACTCTCCGTAAATACACATATGGAATCATGATTGCAAACGGTACAAGAAGAGCAGTAATAAATCTTTCAATTCTTTTTGAGATATTTTTTATCAATTTGGTATCATTATGTATTGCAGCTTTGTTTTCATTTGTGATTTCTAAAAATATAAATATCCCTATTCTACTTATTTTCAGCTTCACACTTTCACTACTATCTTTTATTCCTCCATGGATTTCTGTGAATAGATTAAAGTTGTCGAAAACAATACGAGGTGGGAACTAATGAGTGTAATTGCATTAAAGAATATAAATAAATCTTACGGTTCAAGAACGATACTTTCCGATGCCTCTTTCAATGTAGATCATGGAGATTTAGTAGGAATCATAGGCAGAAGTGGGTCTGGAAAAACTACCTTGTTAAATATTTTAGGGTTTATGGATATTGCAGATAGCGGGGAGTATTTCTTTGATAGTCAACTAATTAAGCCCAAAGATGAGAAACGAATGACTGTGTTAAGAAGAGATGAAATCGGATTTATTGTACAAGATTATGGCTTAATTAAAGAAAGAAGTGTTTTTTATAATATTGCCTTACCTTTATTGAGTCAGAACACACCTAAAAAGGAAATTAAGCACCGTGTTGATTCTATCGCGGAGCAACTTAAAATATCCGACTTAATTAATGAGTATCCCCATGAAATTTCTGGAGGCGAAGCTCAAAGAGTCGCAATAGCAAGGGCGCTTATCAGAAAACCGAAAATAATTTTGGCAGATGAGCCAACAGGTGCTTTAGACGAATCAGCAGAATCAGACATATTGGAAATACTTCATGCTCTTAATAGATCAGGTGTCACAATTGCACTGGTAACTCACAATCAAGTTGTTGCAAATATATGCAAGAAATTATATACAATAGTAGATGGGGAAATCGTTCCTGTGTAGCGAATATACTACAAATGCTTTAGTGTAAAGGCACAACCATATAGAATGCCACATCCCTGTTACTTGAGATGTGGCATTTTTATGCCAATTTGCTGTTGATTCCCATGATTTTATCATACCTCGTAAAAACAGAATACTGGATTGTTTCGTCACATACATAAAAATTCAAACTCAGCGGATTTGGATCGGATACACTTAGTTGGACAACAAAATGAGGGCTTGTAGAATGAACCTATTATCCTAAGGATCGGATCTCTACAATGCCGAAACAACGACGTACTTTTACAGCAGAGTTCAAGAAGCAAATGGTACAATTATAGGAGAACGGAAAGTCCAGAGCGGATTTGGTGGAGTAATATGGTCTCACAGCCTCGGCTTTGGATCGCGGATTATGGCAACTCATATCAATTGTAGCTACAACTAAACATACACAGTCAAGTCAAGGTTTAACTTTGGCAAAAACGCAAACCGATATTGCTCAGGAACTTGGTATCACAAAACAGCAGCTACATAACTACAAAAAACTCCTGACACTTATTCTTGAATTGCAGGATATGGTTGAGGATCAAAATTTAAAGCAACAACTATAAGCCTTTAGACATAGGTAGAAAGGTTTGTCCTTCACATAACAATTAGGAATTAAGGTTATTTTCCATAAATTTGAATTGTGTTATTATGTCATAACGAACTCAAACCCAGAGGTATATTATGACAACCATTAGAGTAACGCCTGAGCAGTTAATGACTGTCTCCAAGCATTTCGAACAGGCACAACAATTAGTAACTCAAATGAATAGTAATTTAGTACAACAAATTTCATCTATGGAACGGTTGTGGGACGGTACAACCAAACAGCGCTTTTACTACAGTTTCCAAGTCTCTCAGAAGAATATGAATGACTTTGTTACACTTACGGACTCTATAGCAAAAGAATTGCGTCACCATGCAGATAAATTCAGATTAGCTGATATGATGGAATCAGGTAACATTGACACGAGTTGTTTACCGCCTCCACCTAATTCATGTGCTGTTCCTACTCCAGATACACGAAACGCATTTCAGAAATCGGCAGATAGCTTAACTGAACTAGGTCAGGACTTTGTAGCCGCTAACTCAGTACGCTATGAGAAAAAATTTGATTCAGTTTGGAGCTTCCTAGATTATATGTCCTATGGTATTCCGAAAGGAATGTATGAAGGATATATGGAACGAGCAGCCAAACAAAACGATTCATGGAATGACATGCTCAATTTCGGTACATTTGGAGTAACGGGTATGATTCAGGGGGCATTTAATCCCAATGATGCCTGGTCAAAGGAACACTGGGCTAATATGATCGGTACAGCAGGAATGGTGGGTGGAGTTAGTTCAATAATCAAGCCTAAACTTGGGATTGGTAATACAATCAAGTTTAACGGTGAAGTTAGAGCATTTCCCAAAGGCCATGACCTAGATTTGAAATCGTGGGAAGAGATGCCTGTAAGTGGTCAGAGAAAGGTGACGCCAACTGGACACAGAATTATGAATGTGAGTGAAATGAAGTCATTTAAAAAAGAAATGGATGCAATAGATATAAAGGTTTTGATTGATAAGAAAGATAAAATTTTGCCTGAAAGTGCTGCGGCTGGTTTTAATCCAGCTACAGGAGAAATAGTTCTGAGAAAAGAACCGACAAATTTGAGCGCAATACATGAGTCTTATCATGCCAAGCAGTGGAAGGAACTAGGGAAAGATAACTATTTACAACAAAGGACTCTTGAGAGAGAAGAGTTCGTTTATAATGAAATTATGAAAAATAAAGAGTTATTTAATGAGGGGGAAATTCTTTTTTCGCAAAAATATATCTATAAATTAAGAAACGGGGAATGGCCTCCACCGGGCTGGAAAGGTTTTGAAAATAATGAGTGAAAAGATAAATAAACATCTTACAGCAGAACGAGCTGTGCAAATAGCTGAGGAATACAAGGAAAAGTACAATCTTTCTGGAACCATAGACAGTACAAAGGAACGTACTGTAAAATTTTATACTCAGTTTGACGATTCCAATCTCCCAGTTTGGCTTGTAATGGTAAGTATAATTCCAACTGTATTCCAAGCAGATGATGAGTACACCATTGTGATCTCAGATGCAGAGGCAAAGGTCAAATATCTAATTGATCCTAATGGACATTATTATGCTCCTCATACAAAAGAGGATGGATTGACGGACGAAGAGTTTGATAAATTATGGAATGAAGATTCAGAAGACAATTAATCTACGAAGCTTGCTCCTTTAACAATAAAAAGGAGTGAGCTTTTTTGTAGTTATCCAATCTGAATAAAAGGAATAAGATTTACAACCACCTTGCGTCAAATTTAACTCACCATGCTCCAATACAACCGTGACAAATTGTTGTGCTTGGGTAGGTGATCAGAGCGCCCAACAAAATGGTGATCGGAATTTTTTCCTTCCTTTTATATATAGCTATTTTGTATCGATAAACTTTATAGCCGAAAAAATATATCAATGGAGTATATAAAAAAGCTTGTAATTAAGGGAATATATGCTATACTAGAATGGTGATAGAGAGAAAACAATAAATTGAAAGGAGAGACAAAGTGAGGCGAAGGTGAAAGGGAATAAAAGTTAAGTAGTAGACAATACATATTGCATTACCACGAATACAATTAACAAAGTAGATTTAAAACACAGTAAGTAAATGAGATGAATACTAGATTGGATAGTCGGAATAAAATTATTTTTAGGATTGGCAAACTTAATATTGTTTTATTTATTCTTTCTGATATTAGATCGTTAAGTTTATTTGTTGTGTGATCTTTGAAAACTGAAAAATAAAGGGAGTGGTCTATATTTCTATAGGTACAACGTCATAAGTTTATGTAAACCGTCTATTTACCTTTAATTAAAGATATTTATGTAATGAACAGAAAGGAGAAATTTTGACACAATCAACAAGGAAAAGGATTACTGTTTCAGATGTACTAACTGAACATATCCACAAGTGGCAACGTGGAGACATAATCACAATTGAAGCTGGTACAGGTGTTGGTAAAAGTCACTTTATAAAAAATGAACTCTATCCCATAGCGAAAAAGGAGAGGGCTAGGATTCTTTTCTTCCTCAATAGGACTAGGCTAAATGAACAGTTTCAAGAGGAAATTAAAAGGGATGGGAAGTCGGATGTAATTACAATTATCTTGTATCAAAAGTATGAATGGGAGCTACTGAACAATAATGTGATTGTCAAAGAGGACTATAAGTACATAGTATGCGATGAGTTTCACTATTTTCTAACTGAATCAAGGTACAACAAGAACACCGAAGATTCATTTTATGCGATGATCAATGAAACAAGTAAAATAAGAATATGTATGTCTGCAACTGCTGACGCTATGATTGCTTTCTTCAAGTATAAAAATATAAAACACGAAAGTTATTCTATTCCTCATGATTACAGTCACATCAAGGAATTGATTTTTTATCAGAATGAAAAAGTGTTAGAGAAGTTTCTACGTCAAATACCCAAGAATCACAAAGCGATCTGTTTCACTAAAAGCTCAGCTAAGGCTTTCAGACTACATGATACATTTAAAAACTCTATGTTTGTCTGTTCTCCTTCTGGAACTGCTCCAGAGAAAAAGCACATGGACAAAGAAAAGGTTAGTAAGATGCTGATTGATGAAAAGTTTGACGAACAGTTTGTATTCAGCACATCTACCCTAGACAATGGCATCAATCTAAAGGATAAACTAATCAAGTATGTGATTGTCGATATTATGGATATAGACGTTCTGATTCAGTGCTTAGGTAGGAAGAGGATCATCGACAAATCAGATAAAGTCACTGTAATCATCAAAAATATCTCGAATAAAATGTTGAACAAACTGATCAGAGACTGTGACAAACAGATCGAACCTGCTTTATACCTACAAGAACATGGAACATCAAACTATGTGGAGAAGTATAGGAAACAGCCTAATCGTATTGTATATGACCATCCAGTAAATAATGAAGTTGGATATGATAAAGCTATCAATGATTTGATGTTTTTTAAAGAAATCTATGACAAGCAGTTTTATGAACAAGTAGTCAGTGAAGAAAATGGATATATGAACTACATAAAAATGAAGCTCCAACAAGATACATATACAATATTGGATGATACATATGAAAAGGCTGATATTACTGATTACTTAGATACAATTGTAGGTAAACGTTTATACAAGGAAGAACAAGCAGAGTTAATTAAAAAAGTTGATTTACATGATGGAAGAAGAAGACAACAGAAAGATGTTGAACAGTTAAATATTTATTTTCAGAAGAACAGTTTACCATATAATATCAATAATGATTCTAAAACGAACAAGGACAGAAGAAGACGATTAGACAACGGTGATGTTAACCCAAACTATAACAAAAGGTACTGGATATTGGCTAAACATATGGTTTTTGACTAATATGTTGCGTCCAAAACGTGGAAAAATACCTATATAGACACCGCTAAATCGAAAAAACGGTAAAAAAACCTTTGTTTATATAGCTTTTAGTGCGTCCAGAGCATGGATGTCATACTCAAATCAAAAAAATCAAAATTAGGAGCATAGGGGTGAATTGCTGTAGGCAAGAGGGGAAACGGTGACTGGAAATACTACTATGTAGCGTAGCGAAATAGTTTTATTTACCATGAGTTTCCCTTGTACTTAAAAGCATTAAAGATTAAGGTCAAAAGAATCTCCGCAAGCGCTACGCTATTGCTACGTCATCCAGTCACTTGTGACTGTCTGTAATTTAGATATTTGAACCTGAATCAGAAGCTAATCCATGTAATGATTACAATGTAAGCAAGTAGATTGTTTGAATAAATTAATTAGATGATTTTCTAATTAGATGATGAAGGCACAGAAAATAAAAAATGCACCTTAACGATTTGCAACCTTTGCCATAAATTTAAAGTAGGAGCCAGTAAAAATAGCTCAAGAATTACACCAATACATATACGAGGAGAAAATAGCAATGAAAAATTTGAATGATAGCAAAATGAATTTTAGTTCAGTAAACCACTTTAAACAACAGGAGTATAGAGACATTACAGAGTCCTATTCATTAACGAACGAAGAAGTCAGAGGATTTTATGATATGCTTTGGTCTATGCTTATCTATGAAGATCGTACATATGAAGTTTGGAAATATATCCGTGAAAATTCAGATGAAACTGAGTCAGAAGATGTTCAAGTTCCTTTACCTGATTGTACAGAGAAGTTTATGAGCATGTTGGAGCAGAATCTGATGCGGGAATATGGTAGTAACGTATTAGGTCATTATGAACGGGCATATCAACAAGAAAAAGTGGATTTTGAACTGTATAAAACTGATGGTATGAATGTTAGGGGGAGAGCGCTCTATCCGTACCTTTCAATCATAAATAATTCATATAAAAATCGAGATGATCATGACGCCAATATTGTAAATAAATTGATAGAAATAGTGGTAAAGTTAACTGATATCAAATTCCCAGTTGAAGGCGAACAAAGTCAATTAGTTCATTAATTCTAAGAGATGAAAGGGGTGATGCGCTTGATTGGTTAGCATGTTTCGATACAACAATCTATAGTATCCTTTTACATATTCCTTTCTTATGTAAAGTTGATTGGATCGTAGCCGACTTTTTCTACCTGTTTTATATTCTATAATGAGGTGTTTATCATGGAAGGTAAAAAATTTGTTATTATGCTTTTACTTTTTTGCTTGTCGTGCATTATAGGACTAATCGCTTTAATCTACGGATTCATCTGGTTAGTATTCAATGGATAGTTTATAAAATCAACATTTCATTTAAAAACATTGGGGGCAATATTATTGAGTAAACGTGGACGACCATTTAAGGTTCAGCCAGAAGAGGTTGCTAGATGGACAGAGAAATACAAGAACGATGTTCCGTACAGAGATTATCGCTTAAGAGGAATAGCGTTAGCTAATGAAATGATTAAAGAAGGAATTATTGATGAATCAAGTGAATATGCTATTTTCCTCCTATATTGCTCCTTTAATTCCCGAATAAATGCGACTCATTATAAAACAGGAATATATGACGGTGTTTATTGTGAGTGGTCTGATCCAATACAAGCTTGCTATGATGTAATTGAAAACCTACCTTCATTCTGGGATAAGTGGAGAAAGGTCACGGAGAACTATCAGCAAACTGGAATTCATGGTGACAGACCATCCATAGATCGTCTATCAGATGAAAAGAGTATAGGCTATCGTAAGGGGAATATCGGATGCTTGTCACTTGCCGACAATACGGCGCGCGCCACCAAAAAAACACATTATGTTTTCTTTTTAAATGTTAACTATACATACACAAATAATGAGTTTAAGAAATATGAGAGTAAGAAAGCAGCGCTTGAAGATTTACAAATTAGCTTCAAAACGGATACGGGCAGACTGTATGAGAAAAGTGGAAGGAAAGTATTGGTGCAATCAGAAGCGGTCAGCTTAGGACTTCGACAGTTAGATGAGCATGAACATGATGAACAGCTAGAAGAATATAGAGGTTGGTTACCAGTATGTACTATGTAGTGATGGAGTCATTCGTACTGCGTATCAGGCGTTCACCTTTCCAATGATGGCTATCGTGTTAAAGCCAATGGGAGGTAATCAAGTTGAGTAAGCAAACAACTCTGCGAGATATTATAAACGAATATGCTATCGTAGCAGGTCAATTGAGTACAGATGGAATACATATTGAGGGGGACACATTTCAATGAAGTACTGTAAAGAATGTAATGTTGAATATGAGGAAAACCTTATGTATTGTGGTTAATAATTTCGTTCCACAAGATACGAATAATAAAGCATTTAAACCTTTGACAGTGTTAATCTTGACTTCTGTTGTACTGATTTGTGCTACACTGATCTATTTTATTAATACAAGTTACTTCACACCAGAAGCGAAGGCAAAAACTATTGTGAATAACTATTTAGAAGCAATTATGAATGGTGATTTGACAGGTGATTATCAAAAACCTAATGTTGATGATTTTATAAATGTTTTGGATTACAAATTTTTGCGTGTGGTGGATAAGTGGGAAGAACCTAATGGATTAATTGTAGATGAAGATATGTACAAAATGTATCACGAAAAGGAATTTAAATCTTTTAGGGAATGGAAAGAGAGCCTGAAACGTCAATTTACTGATTTGACTGTAGTTTCAGAGAGTGAACAGGATATGGTAATGAAATCAGCAACAGATAAGCATTACAAAATTGAATTGCTTTATGATGTTAACGCGACAAACGGGGGGGACAATCAATTTATAAAAAGGTAAGTTTTTTTGTTGAGGAAGACGTCTTTGATAATTATAAGATAATTTTGGTGCATGATAAATGATAAAATTTTTAATTTTAGATCATAGTATTTGTTTATTTTACTGCCTTCGGGCAGTTTTTTTTATGGGGGTATGCTACATTCATAAATTGATTTTTTATAATTGCTATGATATGGTTAAGACTGTAAAACAAATTAGCCACTAAATTACTTGACCATAAACCAACCAATTGATAAAAATTGATTGCATATAACTTATGAATATATTATTTTAAATCACCTCAAAAACCTTGATGCGTAAGGCTTCGGCAATATTGACAGTATCTCTCACTTATTTGGATATACGATTAATATTTCTAAATCCAAGCCAACGAATAGCGAATTTATTGCCATGGTAGCTGACAAGCTGCGGATTGAGAATAAGGTGTCCTGAAAGGGTCGGGATGATTGATCCGAGATTAGCTATGTTGAACTGATAAACTTATATGTAGCATATCAATTGATACCGTTATTTATTGGGATTGTGAAAAATCCAATAAATAACGGTATTTTTGATACTGTGAAGGCAAATGTTTCATCAAAATAAGAACCGGGTAAATGGCTCATCTGTATAAAGTTTAAAAGAGAATAAATGCTATATAAGCCTAGCGCAGTTAAAATGCTAAAAATGATTAGAACAACTAAAGGAATCACACTAAGTGTAATTCCGGCAACGGCTAGTCCGCGACCAGAAGAAGATTTTCTTGCAACCATACCAAGTTACTACGCCTACGCTATTTTAGGGATGATCATAAAATGAGTAAACGAGGTTTTTAAGCATTCCCCTCGCTATGTGGCGGAACTATTGCTCGAGATCAACATAACACGTTCCACGCTGTTTATAAAACAAACCTGAATCAGCTTCACTAATCATCACAAAGTAAAATTTTCCTTTTGGAAACAGTTTTGAAAAATCTCTTTAATTTGATATAAACAATGTGTCGATTCATGTCGATATAATACTTACTATAAAGAGATTGAGGAGCGAATATATGAAATTCAACATCCGAACAAAATTGTTATTAGGTTTTCTTACGGTTATTGTTTTATTGATTCTCATTAGTACAGTATCCACCTCAAAAATGAAAAACTTGGGTGACACATCGATGGAAATTGATAATCATTGGATGCCGAGTGTGACTATTTTGGGAACTCTTAACGGTGATGTTTCCGATGTAGAGCGGCTCTCATTGAATATAGTTGTAGAACGTGACCCTGAGGAAGTGAAAAAGGTTGAAACTGAATACAATCAGGTTTTGAAAAAGGTCGAGAACGGCCGAAAAACATACGAGAAATTAATTGCTACTCCTCAAGAACGTGAAATGTATGATGATTTCTCCAAAAAATATTCAGAGTACCTGGATAAATTGCCAGAAGTGATTGCAGCGGGCAAAGCTAACGATTATGCTCAATCAAGCATTCTTCACAAAGAGTCTTATGCACTATGGTATAACGCAAACGATATGATCAGTAAGCTCATTAAATTGAATGCAGATGGATCAAAACTGACTACGGAAGAAGCAGTTGACAACTATATTTCAGGTAGACAAATGGTCATCATTTTAAGCGTTGCAGCAGTCGTCTTGGCGCTGGTGATTTCTATCCTCATAGCGCAATCCATATCCAAACCAATCTTGCAAATCAGTCGCGCTGCTGAAAGAATAGCAGCAGGTGACCTGACGGGCGAGGAAATAACAGTGAAGAGCAAGGATGAGATCCATGCCTTGTCGCATTCTTTTAATGCAATGGTCCAGAACCTGCGCCAACTGATTCAATCAGTTAGTAAAACGTCAGAGTTGGTAACTACTTCCTCAGAGGAATTGACAGCCAGCGCAGAACAAAATAGCCAAGCTTCCGCACAAATAACCGAGACGGTGCAAGAAGTAGCTACAGGCACGGCTCAACAGGTGGACATGGTTACGAAGTCATCCCAAGCTATTGAGGAAATGTCTATCGGTGTTGAACAAATTGCCATTCGTGCGCAAAATGTATTTGCATCTGCTCAGGATGCGGCCCACAAATCAGCTGAAGGTAACCAACTGATTCAGCAGGCTGTTACACAAATGAACGCAGTAAATCATTCGATGAATGGTCTGGCTGATCTTATGGCTGGATTGGGAGAGCGTTCCGACGAAATTGGCAAGATTATTGATGTGATCACCAATATTTCAAGTCAGACAAATCTTCTTGCCCTGAATGCTGCAATTGAAGCGGCTCGAGCGGGAGAACACGGTCGTGGATTTGCTGTAGTTGCGGGTGAAGTGCGCAAGTTGGCAGAACAATCGGCTCATTCTGCTCAACAAATTACGGAGCTTGTTGGTTTGATTCAAAAGGACACCGTGCATGCTATCGAGGCTGTAGCGTCCAATGGAAAAGATGTCATGACAGGTCGGGAAGTCGTACAGAATGCAGGTGCATCCTTTGAACTGATTCAGGATACCGTTAATAAAGTAGCGAGTGAGATTGAAGAGGTATCCGCTGGATCAGAGCAAATGTCTGCAAGTACGGATGAAGTTGTTGGCTTTGTCAGACAAATTTCAGCGATTGCTGAAGAAGCCGCAGCCGGAACACAGCATGTGTCTGCTGCAACACAAGAGCAACTGGCATCCATGGAGGAAATTGCTTCATCTGCAAGAAACCTGTCTACCATGGCAGAGGACTTGCAAGGGCAAATCGGAAAATTCAAAGTATAATTTAGATCAACATAGTTTTAAGATGGAACTCAGCAGAGACAGTGTGGGTGTAACAACCCGCTGTCTCTTTTTATGTTGTAAGAGGGGGACAGAGACGTCATGATATAATGATGGGAAATTCTATGTATTGAGGAGGAAGTATATGGAAAATAACAAACCGGCCAAAGCAAGTGATTTACGTCAGCTGGCAACAGACAAAATTTATATTTGAAATTTATTTCGGGGCAACTCAATACAGAGCCTAAAAGTTTACATAACCGTGGAATCCAATCAAACTGGCTTGAACCGTTTTTATTTGAGGATCGCAATACAGCCTTCATTCAATTGGCATCTAGTGTAACCGGAGATCTGTCATTTAAGATAGCGGAAATCGTTATGAAATTAATGAACAAAAATGCTTTGGATTGGCTAACATGTGATGTACTACTTTGAATGACAGGGGCATTTGAATTTGAAACGTTATAATATAGACTACCCAATGAAGATGTCAAAAGGACTTTAGGCATAGTAGCAAAGCTTTAAGGAGAACGATTACCATAGAGGGGATATTATCGTTTTTCAGAAGGATGATGTACAATTTGTAAAAAGGGTCATTGGACTTCCTCGGGAAAAGGTCAAGGTAGGAGGATCAAGTCTATATTAATGGAAAAGCGATCAAGGAAACATATCTGGAAAAAGGCGACTTACCTAACATGCCTGATTTCCCGTTAAGAGGTGAGTCGGATGATGTACCGGAGGGCATGATTTTTGTGTTGTGAGACAATCGGATGTACAGCACAGACAGTCGTTTTCTCGGACATATTTCAATGAATAGGTTATAGGCAAGGTTATTGCATTTAACGGGATTCGTTAGACGAAACAGAATAAAGCCTGTATTCTACGGGCATGTGGAACTAACCCAAATGAATTTAAAGCAAAGGCGGGGATGAAGGCATGTGGAATAGTCTAACTTGGGTGATCATCGGAGTGTTGGTCGTAGCATTGGGTTGGATTGTTATGGCATGGCGTGGTCGCAGTAACACCAAACAAGTGAATGAGCAGCCGGGCAGTAATGTCGTTGAATTTCGTCCTCGTAAGCCTATTCGACAATCTCGTACCGGTAGCGTGTCCAAATCCAAGGTATTTTCCGGTTCCCGTGCGAACACAGACGCAACAGGTGTTAAAGACCAATCTGGGTTTGGACTGTCTGACTCTATCCAGAGCACGGGCAAGCAGAAATGCTCCTTTTGTAAAAAAGAAGACAAATTAACCTTTTACGCAGATGACAATGGTTCGCTGTACGGGGTATGCAAGGATTGCAAGCACAAGGCGGAACGGCAGGATATGCTGCCACTTTAGCCTATGCAGACGATACGGAATCGGTAGAGTATTTTGAAGATCATTAAAAAAATCCCCAACCGTGAGTTA
>NZ_JBSQBM010000043.1:0-15440 GCF_059417685.1 Paenibacillus sp. LT-B23
ACCATTGAAACGCGGGTCTTTTTTGTTAAAGTTCATTGAGCTTATTCAAAGTAGTACCTTTTAAATAATCAAAACAATTCGGAGCATAAAATGGGGTTAATCCATCTTATACTCTTCCCTTAATATATAATGTGCGTAATCAACCTAAACTACAGTTTCTAAAAGCTTGCTATTGTATCTGCTACGCCGGCAAATCACATCACACCCAGTCATGGCATGCTAGTAGCATTATTACGTGCTATTTGTCATCTAATACAATCCGTGGATTTCTTAGAAGCAGGAGTTACACAAGCCAAAATGGTTTTTTGCAATACTACAAAACGTTTCTTTATCTATTATCTCTGTTTTTTTCATTTCTCCATTCACCCATTCAGTGAACGAAGTCTCTGTTAATGTTAAGTTTCCGTTATCAGTGAATTTAGTGACTATCGGTCTCTTATTAAAGTTCGATCCAAGATGTTCAACGGTGAGCTTTTGAACTTCATTTAACTCAGTTATGTCCTGAATGGCGTTTTTGGAATCAAAAGCATAACCAATCTTCCACTCAGTATCCTTGTACCTCATTTTCATACAAAAAATGAAATCCCCATACCCACTACTTATATTCATTACTTTAAATTCCCCATTTTCAGAAGTCACCTTATCTCCATTTAAAGGAACAATCTTTAATGGTGAATACCCTCCAAACCCAACATCGACGAGGTACAACTTATCGTTATGATTGATTATAATAGCAACATGTGTTTTTCCTATAGCACTCTAGCTTCGACTAGTATAGTCGTACCTCATACAGAGAATGAGCTTTGCATTATACCCATTTTCACTTAAAAAGAAATAAAATAATGAATTTAATTCATAGCAAAGTCCACCTTCATTGCGTTCGATTATTTTTTTTAATAGATTTTCAGGTGTTATTTTACTCGACGAATTGTTTATAATACTTAAATTCTCAAATGGAATTGTTTTTGCTGTTTTTTCAATAATACTATTTAAATCTTCAAGTTCCAATTCATTATCCCAACTTATTCCTAATCTATTACGCAATAATTTATTTAGGTTTAACATATTGATCCATTCCTCCATCATTAGTATCGAAACCAGTGCATTTCAAAGCAAGACACCTCTTCCGGGGGGGGAATTGTAGACATTGAATCTATCATTTGCTAGCAAAAAGATGTGTTGGTTATCATACGGAATTACAACTTCATTCGTGGTCGGTTAAAGAAAATACTATTAACGGATACGATACCAGCCAAACAAGTGTTGATTTAGTTCTCCCATATGTCTTGTGCATCAACAAGTAGAGGTGCGTTCGCGACCTGGTTTATCCACTCCGGTTAAAGGTGTAAACCAGGCTCTACCACAGCATTGAGGCATGTCTCCTACATTGTTGGCACGCTGTTCATTTACAGATGAAAAGTTCCAGTTTGATTGATTTCCCTGTTCCCACAAGGCCTGTTACAATTGTGGGTTTGCTTTTTGTTCTGGATCAACGTGTTTCAAGAGGCTTTGAATTACATTGTCCTGGAAGCAGACTCATTACCTCTCGAAGTCGATAAGGCTATTTCGAGACTTTATTGTCCAATACTTTGCTGAACTACCCAGGCATTCGTAATATCTCAATCCTTTTCTTCGTTAGCAACAGAACTATCTACTAGAAAAACAACCAACTATAGTAGCTATAGCTGGTTGTTATACGTTTTTTTCAATTTACTTCCAAGATCAAATCCATGCTGTCCTGTGTTAAACCAAATTTGAAGATGAAACCCCAGGTTCTGCAGGAATCACATGTAATAACTGTTTTGAATTTGGATCCTCCAGATTCACATGCACTTGATCATAATTAGATGAATTCGTAACAATAACCATTACCGTAGGATCATAACCTGCAGCCTTGATTTGCTCCAAGTCAAACTCAACTAATTTGTCTCCAATCGTAATTCTGTCATTTTCCTTAACCAATGGTTTAAAGTGTTGTCCCTTTAATTTAACGGTATTAATACCGATATGGATCAAAAGTTCTACACCGGAATCAGATACAATGCCAATCGCATGCCCCGTTTTGTACACGCTGCTTACCGTTCCGTTTACCGGAGCTGTAACAATTCCGCTTATTGGAACAATCCCTGCTCCTTTACCCATCGCTTCAGACGCAAACACTTCATCGCTCACACTGCTTAAAGGAACAATTTGGCCATCCACAGGTACCACAACGTCGTTTGGATTTGCTTGAACGCTTATGGAATTCGTCCCAGTCTTATTAGATACACCGAAGAAATAGGTTAAAATGACGGCTCCAAAGAATGCAATAATCAATCCGATGACTTCTCCAATGAAACCTTGGCCTAAATACGTTGGAATAGCCAACAAGCTAGGAAATGTAAATGTGGATGCGTGTACTTCAAATGATCCAATGACAGCGCCTCCAATACCGGCGGCAATCATTGCACAGTAGAATGGACGCTTTAATTTAAGTGTTACGCCGTAAATTGCCGGTTCAGTGATTCCAAATATGGCTGTGATCGCTGCGGAACCCGATAGGCCTTTGATTTTGGCGTCCTTGCTTTTCAAAAATACGCCGAGAGCAGCACCTGCTTGAGAAAGTACAGCTGCACATACAATTGGCAACCATTGGTCGTATCCTTGATTAGCGACATTGTTTATCATCAGCGTAATCAGCGCCCAATGGACTCCAAAAATGACGATCGACTGATGGAACGCTCCTAAAACCAACCCAGCAAGTAATGGGGAGAACCCGTAGATTGCCAACAATACCATGGCGAACAGGTCACTGATCTTTGTGCCTATAGGGCCGATAGCAGCCAAAGTTAGAGGCAACATGATCACTAGCGAAAACAGAGGGGTTAACATATTACGAATCGATTCCGGAAAGAATTTGTTCAACAAAGGTTCCAAGTAAGAGAGGCCCCAGATCGACAACAGAATCGGAAACACAGACGACGTATACGTAATTGGTATGATCGGTATGCCAAAGAAATCAATCGTTTGTGAATTGGATACGATCTCTACTAAAGACGGATGAATGAGTGCACCAGCTAACGAAACGGCTACGAATTGATTGACTTTCAGCTTCTTGGCCGCAGTAAATGCCAAGAAAATCGGCAAGAAGTAGAAAATTGCATCACTTGCTGCATTCCATACTTTATACGCACCACTGTCGATCGATATCCAGTTCATTGTTGTAAATAAAGCCAGAATACCTTTTAAAATTCCTGCTCCAGCCAAAGCTCCCAGGAAAGGAGTGAATACGGCCGAAACAAAATCCATTAATTGACTGACAGGATTGAATTTCCCAGTTCTTTTTTCTGAAGCGCTTTCAGCGTTGGCAGACACATGTACTGCCATTCCAGGTAATGAAGTTAGTTCATCGTAGACTTGAGATACAGAATTACCGACAACTACCTGATACTGTCCAGCACTATTGACAACAGTAATGACTCCATCTGTGTTTTCAATCTTTTTGGTGTTGGCAGCACTGGCATCATTTAATTTGAAACGCAGTCTTGTGGCACAATGCCAAACCGCATTGACGTTCTCTTTACCTCCTACACCATCCAGAATATCCTTTGCCAATTTTTGATAACTCATTGTTATCCCCCCCATTTTAAGTGCCCGGATCATTCCTCCAGATACCGTTAACTGGTACGATAAATGATCCAGGGATGCCTTATTCAACTAGTCAGTTCTCATCTTAATCGCTGGTGATTACATGAAGATTCTCGCCGTTTGTATCAATGACTTGCTTATACCAGTAAAAGCTATCTTTATAATGGAATTGCCCAGTTCCTTTACCTTCATCATCATAGTCCACATAAATAAAGCCATATCTTTTGCTCATTTCTGCAGTACCTGCACTGATGATGTCAAAAGGGGCCCAACTGCAGTAGGCAAAAACATCTGCCCCTTCACGTATTGCCTCTTTCAGCGCAGCAATATGTTCCTGGTGGTATTCGATACGATAATCGTCATGAACTTTGTTGTCCTCTGTTAAAACATCTTTAAAACCAAGACCATTCTCAGCCACCATCATGGGAACATGATACCTGTCCCAATACTTGGACATGCAGAGATATAATCCTGAAGCATTAATGGACCAGCCCCAGCGATTCGCTTTCAAATGGGGATTTTTGACGGTAGAATTAGGGTCCATCGTATTCTCGCTAGCTTTAACGGTATTGGACCAGTAATATGAGACTGCAAGGAAGTCGGCTGTATTGTTCCGAAGCAGTTCTTTCTCCGATTCAGTAATTTCCAACCGGATGCCATGGTCTTCGAAATACGTCAATGCATATTCTGGATACTCTCCTCGAATCAGAACATCGCTGTAGAAATATTGCATTCGATTCCGTCTGAAATTCAGTTCGGCATCTGCAGGTTCACATGAATAAGGGGCGGTTAATGTATCAGCCAACATCATTCCCATTTGAAGGGATGGGTTTAGCTTGTGGCCAAACTCAGTAATCTTTGCAGAAGCAACGAATTGGTGATGAACCGCTTGAAACTGAGACTGCTCGTAATGATCAACTTTATCTTTCAGTATGCCAAGGGAGGCAAATGCTTCTTTGTGGACAAGGTTAATTTGATTGATAATGATCCAATATTTAACGGTTTCGTGATATCTTTGCAGGACAGTTTGCCCATACTTCACGAAGAAATCAATCAGTTTCGGGTTCGTCCAACCGCCATATTGCTCAACCAAATTTAATGGCATTTCATAATGGAAAATCGTGACGATCGGCTCAATATTTTTTTCTTTCATGTACTCAAATAATCGATCATAGAAGGCCAAACCCTGCTCGTTTGGACCGATATCATCCCCATTCGGAAAAATCCTGCTCCAAGAAATAGACAATCGCAATGTTTTTACATGCATGTCCGCTAATACATCAATATACTCACGGTATCTTTCGTAGAAATGTACTCCTTGGCGCTTAGGGAAATAGTATGTCCCATGTTTGTATTTTTCATATGTTTCTGAATCCATGTTATTAAAATGTAGATCAGTAGGATCAGCCCCTGGAATAAACGGCTGAATATCAGCGGTACTTAACCCTCTTCCATCCCTGTGATGTGCACCTTCTGCTTGGTTAGCAGCAATAGCTCCTCCCCACAGAAAGTCTTTTCTTATTTTACTCATGTACGTTTCCCCCAAGTGCATTTAAAATTTTTGTACAATAAAGACTCCTGCTATAACCAAAAAAGCTCCCAATAATCGAGGTATATTCAAAGTGTGCATATTAGCACCAATTAATCCAAAATGATCAATGATCACTGACACGATTATTTGTCCAGCTAAAACGTATCCAACCGTAGCTGCTACTCCTATTCTGGGCATAAGAATGGTTGTCGCCAATACATAGAAAGCACCCAGTAGTCCTCCTGTCCACATCCACCAGGGAGCTTCAAACCATTCTTTTTTGAACAATGGTCCTTTTACAAAAAAAGATATGATTATTAATGAGATGGCACCTACTGTAAAAGAAATGGCCGAAGCAACAATAGGTGACCCCACCACCGTCCTTAGCTGCGCATTAACACTAAATTGTGTAGGTAAGGCCATTCCTGCCAATAATGCGAAAATTATGAATACGATAGCCATGCATGTTCCCCTTTCTCTTACTTTGATCGATTAGCCAATTGGAAATTGAACGAAGTGCTTCATTAAATCGTTTATCCGATTTTAGAACCACGAGAAAATACCAAAAGAACGGTTTCAAGTGTGTCCATTGCAAAAGTAATCCCACCTCCTATTTAGAGAGCAATGGAATAGAAATCAGAAACATTCAGTATTATCCCCTTCTGAAGATTGAATATTCTCTATAGATGAGTCAATAATATATCTTAAATATGGGAACTAGATTAATCACTTTCTCAATTTATCGATTAATCATTGACAACCCGAGTATAATTCACGCAGTATAATAAGTAAAATTAATAATAAGTATAGGAGGTATACTAATTACTTATATGGATATTAATTATGAACTCTATAAGATCTTCTATATCACAGTAAAAGCTGGAAGTATGTCTAATGCGGCAAAGGAACTCTTTACATCACAATCGGCAGTTAGTCAATCCATAAAATTACTTGAAAATAAGCTAGGTGGACAGTTGTTCCATAGAAGAGCACAAGGAGTGTCCCTTACTGCGGAAGGAGAGGTATTATTTCAATATGTAGAACAAAGCCATGAGTTATTACAGGCGGCTGAAAGAAAATTTTCGGAATTAAGGAATTTAGATGCTGGCCAACTAAAAATAGCCGTAAGTACAACAGCTTGTAGTAACTTCTTGATGCAATACCTAGAAACATTCTCCTTGGCTTACCCCAATATCGAGATTTATATCAAAGATCAATCTACTCATTCTACAATTAAGCAGCTAGAGTCAGGCGAAGTTGACATAGGAATCATCAATCTGAACGGAAGCAGAGATTCTCTGACGGTGATTGGAAAAATAGAAATACAAGATTGTTTTGTAGTAGGTGAGAGATTTAAAGAAATATGTGATAAACCAATATTCTTAAAAGAACTAGTAGTAAATTACCCGATCATTCTGATGCAGAAAGGACTTAATACAAGAAAATATATTGACAACTTTTTCACTTCATATGGCTTAAAAGTAATACCTAAAGTAGAGCTGAGTACCATGGAACTGTTAATTGAGTTTGCTAAAAAAGGTTTGGGCATATCATGTGTAATCGAGGATTTTGTTCGCAGCGATTTGGATCAACAACAGCTATTCATAGTACCAATCCAAGAAACCATACCTAAAAGGTTTCTAAGTATTGCTATCAAAAAAGATTTGCCCCTTTCTTCAGCAGCTCAGAAGTTTATTGAGCTTTTTCAAAGCTGCACAGTATAAATTTAATTATATAAAGGGCTTCTTTTTGAAGAATACGCTCCTAGAATCTTAACTACAGTAACTAGAAAGCGATCTAATAGAGCATAAGTATTATGTCTTTCTAATAGCCTGGCCTTCCGGAGAAGGTTGCATTCAATTATGCTATCGTGCTGATTGCTTATTACAGGAAAGGTTGTATTAAAAGATTCGGGCATCGCGCAGGGAGGGATTGTGGATACTGCCTCTGGGTCCTGGTATGGCATGCTGTTCAGCGACAGTGATGCAGTATATGGAAACAGACGGAATGAAGGACGGTGACTATGCTGGGTCTGGCGGCATTTCAAGAGAAATATGAATTTGTGGGCGTGAAGAAGAAAGCCTCCAAATCGATTGTATGGTGAATGCAAGCTCTGGAGCGATGACTGAAGTGGCTAACGTTCCTGTCCCCCAGAATCGGGCATAATCCCCCTCTTATAGGATATCAAACATTCCTCTCTACCAGCTTCAAACAAACCATAACAGAAATCTCAAATTGGTTTCCTTGCATAGATAATATAAATAAACCACTAGCCGTTTTTGGCGGCAAGTGGTTCAGAAATATCTTTATGATTTCTTTGGATCGACTTTTTGCTACGGTGTAAGCTTAATATCGGGTTGCGGAGGATTAGACATTCCATCTCCCAGATAATAATCTGTCAAATGAGATTGTACGTAGCCTTTAATCGTCATGCTGTTTCGATAGGCCGGGTTTTGAGCTAGCGTATAGAGTCTTGTGCTTGTAGGGATATTCGTTGTGAAGATAATGAGCTTCGAATAGCCATCATTATTGGTCATGATGATTTCTTCACGCCAGTCCCCTAAAATGTCACCGTAGAACAAGGGAGCTTTTCTATAATTTAATGTCGCATTATGATGCTTATAAGTAGACAGTAAACGAGAAACACTTTTTGTATTATAGTTCCACTTTTCAAGTTTTGATTCATGTAAGCTTTCACTTAAGAGGTCCTTGTCCCACCATATTCGTAAAGCAGGCCAAGGTGCAGAATCGGCAGTTGTAATCTGTGTGTTGGTTGAACCGTTGTATATTCCCGAGAATGACCAAGTCTCAAATCCCGGATAACGAGGGTCAATATCTCCAACATCACCACGCCCAACATCCGATGCGGGTGGAGTGGTGGTATGCTGCCAAATCATTTTACCCGTAGACGCATCGTAATAATACTCGAGTAAACCGTTTCTGTTATCCTGTTGAATCCCATAACCATAATATCGGGAGGAATTAGGATCAAACTTGCCGATGTAGAACCGATCGCCATGGCGTACATTTTGATCATACAAAGAGTAACGTAATGTACCGTCGCCATTAAGGACAAAGCCGACTTCAGCAATTTCATCTTTTCCATCATTATCCAAATCTATGATACGCATTTGATGGCCATCCGAGGCATCTGAATTGCGCTTCCATTTCCAGTCCATGACAAGATTATTGTTCGTGTAACGATAAGCTGCAATCATTAAATTAAAGGTTCTATCTTCATTACGATTTTTCATAAATGTTGGGTGAAAATAAAGTATTAGACCGGAGTAGTTGATTTAACGCGGTTCTTGTATTAAAGAATCGTCAGCCACTGAAAAATTAGTTTTAGACTGATCCATAAAATGAAGCAGCGGCAGCCCAAGACTGAACTGAACCCCGTCAAGTAGACAGTACAAATAATAAAATTAATTAGGCGGTCTTGGTCCTGTATTCCATTGGACTGAGGCCGTTTAGTTTTGCTTGTAACCGTTCGTTGTTGTAAAAATGGATGTAGGCCTCGATGTCCCTCTTAAGCTCCTCAAAAGCTGGACCGCATTAAAAAAAGCAGCTGATCATTTTGATTAGCTGCTGTCGTAACTTGTTAAACTATCTTATTTCTTTTCCGATACAGCAAAGTAATTTTCTTCATTATCTGCGAAGTTAAAGACTCTGCCGGAGGGAAGCTCCACAATTTCCCCAACCTTAATGTTTCTGTTCTTCAGATCGCTATACAACACATCGAAATTCTCCGTGTAAAACATGATAGATGGTGTTCCGAGATTCATTTCAGGGTTCATTTTGGCAACGAACTCCTTACTATGAAGAACAATACTAGTTGCTGCACCCTTAGGAGCGACTTCGATCCATTTCATCGGACCATTGGTTTCTTCTGCAATGACCTCGAATCCTAATTTTTCTGTCCAAAAATCTCTGGATTCGTCTTGGTTATTCACATACAACATAACTTGGCCAATTTTGTAAATCATAATTGAACACTCCTCATATGGAATAATTTACAGGTCAAGCTCGAAGGTTTTCTTTCTAACTAAACTTTACTTAAGTGACTCCAGCAACTCGCCCAAGCGATTCCAGGTTTCGGTGATTCCTTGTAGCATGCCCATGTCCATGACGGTTTTAAGGGCCTCTACCGTCGCATATTCAGAACGGTTTACCAATTTGGTCTTGCCGCCTAGATCGATAAATTCCATCGTGATTAGGGGCGCTGGCATGGACTCGTTTATATTGCCTTCGGCATCTGAGAAATAATCGGTGTAGATGATCTTCTCCGGCTCGACAATTTCTTTATAAACGCCTTTCCCCCATGATTCCATGCCGTAAAACTGACTTTGATTCTGATCAACGCACTTCATACAGTAGTGCCACACGCCGCCTGGACGGAAATCGATGTTACAGACCGGGATTTCCCAGCCTTTCGGTCCCCACCAACGCTTGAGATGCTCAGGCTCCTTAAACATCCGGAATACGAGATCGTGTGGCGCATCGAATACGCGCTCCAGCACCAGGACGCGATCGTTCTCTACGCTCGAAATTACGTTATTTGACATTGTTATGATCCTCCAATGAAATGATATTATGGTTTTTCCTTGTTCTGCAGTTCACGCAAGTAATTGTCCAAGTTATCAAACCTATCTTCCATAAGATGCCGGAAGGACTGCACCCAAGAATCCAACTCTTGGAAGGGTTCAGACCGGAGCGTGTAGATACGACGGTTCGCATCGACTCGCACTTCCACAATCCCGCTGTCGCTTAGCACTTTCAGGTGCTTTGACGCTTGTGGTTGTCGAAGCCCCAGCCGATCGGCGATTTCTCCCACGGCCAGAGGACCATCGCGCAACAGTTGAACGATATTCATACGATTCGATTCAGCTAAAGCACTCAGAGTTGTTATGTCCATTCCCGGTCCTTTGCCGGACATGATGCTCACCTCTATATTTAATAGTTTCTTCTCTAATCATCTCCTTGATTCAGAGTAACTTTCTCCTGCTGAATTAAATATACCTGTTCAGGAATATTCTTGTCAATGCATATTTAAAATGAACTCCTATTTAAATTTATACAGTAAGGTTGCAGACGGTTTGGTGATTCAATCCCTAGCATTTTGCCTAGGGGCGGTTATACAAATTTTTTCCTTAGGTAAAACCATTGAGGCTAACAGGCCGGTTTCCTTGAACAATTAAGGGAAAGGAACGATGCGGTCTTTGCTCCCTTTTCCTTTATAATCCGAATTTGCAGTATTGAAAGTGAACATTAAAACTTAATATCGATAAATTCGCTTGTCCAAACGCCAAAATAAAGGAACGTCCTGACAATCATCACGTATAGAACGTTTTTCGCCTGCCCAACCACGTCGTAGTTATCGTTTTTAAACTCCTTTTCTGTAAGTACATTGCGAAGCTTCTTTGCTACTATTGTACCTCAACCTTTGTTTCTGCTCTAAGATGTTGGAACAAACTTTGAGATAAGCAAAATCTGACCGTTTACCACGGAGAATCTTTGGTCAGTTCCTCCCTTTACGTTTCGATAGTGTGGGCAACGAAGGAAACAAAAATACATTTTAAATATTCCTTGACAGGTATATTCCTTATTAAGTATATTCAATACATGAATTCGACATGGAGTGCTCTGGCTGAGCCAAATCGCCTGGGTATAGTTGAACTGCTGCGTCAAGGCTCCCTTTCCGTAGGGGAAGTAGCCGATCGTCTTGGCTTCAGTCAGCCGCAGACATCGAAACATCTTCGTTTGTTATGCGAAGCTAGCCTTGTTGAAATGCAAGCGGTCGCCAATCGTCGAATCTATAAGCTTTGTCCCCAGCCTTTTATGGAGATCGATATCTGGGTAGAGTCCTATCGCCACCTCTGGGAGGAGAGATTCGACCAATTGGAAGCTTATTGAAGAATTGAAAAGAAAGGGAGTGAACGATGACGATAGGCAGAAATTATGCAAGAAATGTTTAGTCCTAGTGGAGGGAGGAAAAAAGTTTGGTTGATTAGTACGACGCGATTGTGAGGCCAAATTGACGCTTGACCTTTATAAGAACAATTTATGGGGTAATCTAAGGAGGCTGAAATCCAATGAAAAAAATTACGATACCTTACTGGATTTTTACCGGGCTAGTGGTGGTATTCATGGGGATGGGCGCGATTACCGATACCGCATCTGTACCTGAGGCGGTTGAACTCTTCAAGCATTTGGGTTATCCCGATTATCTTCTTCCCTTTCTCGGAATTGCGAAAATATTAGGGATCATAGCGATTCTTATCCCAGGCTTCCCACGAATCAAGGAATGGGCGTATGCTGGATTGATCTTCGATTTGACGGGCGCTATGTATTCAAACATCGCTGAGGACGGCATTTCGGCCGGATTGAGTTTCCTTATCGGCTATATTATCATCGCAGGCTCCTACGTTTATTATCATAAAAGACAGAAATCTGGCTTGTTGAATCAAACAAATCAAGCGAAGCAAGTAGAACGCGCACTTTGAGCTTCTTAAATACTAGTGAATTTTCCTGGAGGAATGAACATGTCCAAATCCAACGAATTAGTAATCACACGTACTTTTAATGCACCGAGAGAGCTTGTATTCCAAGCGTTTACGCAAGGGGAGCACCTTAAACATTGGTGGGGCCCGAAGGACTGGACACTAAATGTTTTAAAGTCCGATGTCCGTCCGGGCGGTATTTTTCATTACAATCAAACATCAGCCGAAGGGCATGTCATGTGGGGAAAGTTCGTTTACCGCGAAATTATAGCGCCTGAAAAAGTAGTGTACACCAATTCCTTCTCTGACGAAGAAGGCAATACGATCCGACCACCATTCAGTCAGACATGGCCTCTAGAAATATTGAACACTCTGACGTTTACAGAGCAGAATGGCAAGACAACACTAACCATGCACGGTACGCCTCTTTCTGCAACAGAGGAGGAGCTACAAGCGTTCGAGTCTATGCATAATGACATGCTGAATGGTTTCGTCGGAACCTTCGATCAATTGGCAGAATACCTGGCATCGAAAGTGTAAATCAATATTCGGCGGAATGGAACCGCCAGTGTTTGAACATAGATTTTACGAAAACCGGATTCCCCTGCATGGATCCGGTTTTCTCATCTACTTAGCTGGGGTGTCAGCTTCGCTGGTAATACTCCTTCGTGAGACATTACCATTAAACTATTTTGTTCGTTAGTTCAATGCCCTCGACAGTCTAATACTTTATTTTCTTCTGACATATGGTTTATCGTTTTTCTCGTTTGGCTTCGCAGATGTAGCGTTAATTGACGATATCCAAAGATACGCTCAACTTTCTCGTAAATGGACATCATGACATGTGTCAGTTCTGCATTCTCCTGTTCACGAGAACTGGGTTTGCGATTCAGCCACTTGTAATAGCTAGAGCGTAGAATACCTGCAATTTCACATAGAAGTTGAACGCTGAACGACGCTTCTTCCCGAAGCGCTTGAATGGCAAGATAGACGTTCTCTTGACGGTATTGACTTCATTTCGCCTCCTTTGGAATTCCCGCAACTTTTTTAGAAACGCATTCTCCGCCCGAAGCCGTTCGATTTCATATTCCATCTTCTTCATCTCGAGTTTTTGGCGATCGGCCTCCGTTAACTCTTCAGGCTCTTTCTTTCTTCCCCGACCATCCATTAACGCATCCTGACCACCATCTTCGAACTTCTTTACCCATTGGTACACTTGCTGGTAGGAGACCTGAAACTGCCCCGCTGTCTTATGGTAATCATGCTGATGTGTCAGGCAATATTGAACAATATCGATCCGTTCCTTCCACGTTGTAGAGCGACCCTTTGTCATAGCTTTTGCTTCTCCTCTATAGGCTTTTAAGCTGCTATGACCATTATACTTCTTTATCCAGTTGAAGAGTTGCCTTGTACTTGCAATCTTGTATTTATCGATAATCTGGTATTGGGACAACCCGCCCTCCAGGTAATCTTTCACTGCATCAAGCTTGAGCTCAGCAGTATAACTTCGGTTACGTGTACGGCTTTCCAGTCCTTCATAACCGTAGAGCTTGTACCGACGCTGCCATTTCATCAGAGTCGTTTTATTAATCCCATATTTCTCCGCTGCAGCCAGAAACCCAATCTCTCCATTTGATACTTCTTCGAGAATCGTGAGTTTCTCCAAAGCATTATATTTTCCTCTAGCCATGAAAAAGCTCCCCTCACAGTAGCAGGTTTTATTATTTCACCTGTCTACCGTAAGGGGAGCATATCAGACTTAATAAACAAAGTCTTAGACTGCCGCTGTTGTTAAACTAACGTTTCCCGTTAGCGCAAGTACATTACATTAATTCACCGTCTTAATCTCCAGGCCGTGACCGTGACATTTAAAGTTATAGTTGGGGTTTTTCATAACCTCTTCTTTTTGAAGTTCATACATGGCTAGTTTATAGTTTATTTCTTCCAAGTGTTTTTGACTTTCGTCAATTTTCTTCTGAACTTCCAATTTATGCTGCATCAACATTTCTTCTCTTTGCAAATAGGTGCTATTTCCCAATTCATAAAGTTCCTTGTAATCCTTGATTTTTGAAAGAGGCATTCCTGTCTCTTTGAGACAACGAATAAAAGAAATCCAATCTATTTGTTGTTGGTTATAAACTCTACGACCTTTTTCGTCACGAGATATATTTGGTAATATCCCCTGCTCTTCATAAAACCTAAGTGTCTTTGCAGATACATTTAAATTCTCCACTACATATGTCATTGAATACAACATCTATTTGTCCCACCTTTAGTTACAGTTACTGTAACTAAATATATATCATGAAAAGATGGAAAACACAACAATTCTACATGTAATCATATAAAAATAAATCCTTGACCTACTGTAACGGTAACCAATTACACTGAAACAGAAAATAAAATATGATAGCGAGGTTAAGGAAATGAATCAAAAATACAGTAGGTTATTTGAATCCTTCACATTCAGAAGTGGAATAACAATGAAGAATAGTATCGTTATGGCACCTATGACCACCTGGTCAAGCAATGACGATCTTACCATTTCGGATGACGAAGTAAAGTATTACAAACAAAGAGTGAATGGAGTAGGACTCGTCATTACAGGGTGTACTCATGTTACACCTAATGGGCAGGGTTTTACGAATGAATTCGCTGGGTACAATGATGAATTTACTCCAAGTTTACGAAAATTAGCTGAAGCAGCGAAAAGTGGAGGTTCTCCAGCGATCCTACAGATTTTTCATGCTGGCAATAAAGCTTTGCCCGATTTGGATGCAGTTAGTGCGAGTGCATTGCAACCCGAAATTACTAATTTAGGTTCAACTCCAGAAACAAGAGAACTATCACATGAGGAGATTTTGTCGATTGTACGTGCTTTTGGAGATACAACAAGACGAGCGATTGAAGCCGGATTTGATGGCGTCGAAATTCATGGGGCACATGGATTTTTAATTCAAAACTTCTGGTCGCCAGCAACGAATCAACGGACGGACCAATGGGGAGGATCACTTGAAAATCGCTTGCGTTTTCCATTGGCGATTATTAACGAAATCAAAAATGTCATTGAAAAACATGCTGCAAAACCATTTATAATTGGTTTCCGGCTTTCCCCTGAAGAATCCCACAAAGTGGACGGATTACGTATGAAAGACACGTATGAATTAATTGATTTCCTTGTTGAACAGGATTTAGATTATATTCATGCTTCATTAGATAATGTGTCTTCAAAGCCAGTAGATAGTCAAGATGAAAAAACACGGCTTGAATTAATTCTTGAAAGAGCAAACGGTAAGATACCTGTGATGGCTGCTGGTTCCATACTAACACCGGATGATGCTCTTCAAGCTGCGGAATTAGGATTGCCGCTAGTCGCCATTGGGCATGCGTTAATTATGGATCCTAACTGGGTTGAAAAGGTCGCAAATGGACGTGAAGCCGAGGTAGATTCTGAGTTGAACGTTTCGAAACTCAACCAGCTTAATATTCCAGAAAAACTTTGGAATGTAATTCAAGCAATGCCCGGTTGGTTTAATATTGGGAAATAAAAAGTAGTCCTAAAGGCTACTCAGATTGACGAGAAACCCACGTCTTTTATGAGACTTCGGGTTTCTTTTGCTAATTCTAAGGTGCTCCGTCCATCCCGTAGTTCGGTAGGGCAATTCTTACTGTTGCGGACACACATACTGCGAATGTTTCGATCTTGAAGGCCTTTGCAAATCGGGGTCGTTAAATAACCTGAATCTAAGGCTACTGCTCCAGAATATTGTTGCGTTAAACTG
>NZ_JBSQBM010000044.1:0-14516 GCF_059417685.1 Paenibacillus sp. LT-B23
GAACCGATAGCTCAATAATATAAAAAACAGTCGATCAACTTATAATGTATGTAGTTCATAAATTATCTCAAGATCCAAGTAAACGTTCTCTGGACAATAGCCTTGCTAAGAATTGTGAAGGCCGTTATTAGTGCAATGAAGTCATAATGTTACTGAGTGACTTATTGCGGATGTCAGGCATTGGATTATGCCATTGATTTTGATGTGATAATTTATGGTATATAGTCATTCTCCTTCTTTGGTGAAATATCTACTCACACTCTATGCAGTCGCCTATATAGAGGTTTACAGCCTTTGCAATAATGAGCATTAGCCTACGTGATTACATTGTTTTTTTGACGTGGAGCGTTCCCATAAGTAAACGTTTTAATCTTTTGCCAAGTGTTTTAGTGAAAAGTTAGAGCGTAACTTTAAGATGAAATAGCTAGTCAGTAATTGCTATTTGGTAGCGATCCTGCCCTGAGAAAAGAATTATTAATGAAAGCGCAGAGAATTTCGAGGGACAAGAACATTGTTCCATTCAAAGTCACTATATAGCGGCTTTTTTGATTTTAAGGAACTAAGTTCTTGCCTTGCTGAGGATAAGAACTTGGTATCATTTCGGATTAGGTAGTATTATCGAGGATGGTCGACAAATAGGCCATCTTGGACTGGGCATAAATTAAAAAGTTGATATCCGTCAGAAGAGCGTGACAACAATTACACATGTTGATTCGTCAATTCAAACTAGCAACAGTAAGAAAGATCAAGAAAGCAATAGTATGATCACTGATTTGTTTAGTACTTTTGGTTATGAACTTAAAGCTATATAAGCAACTTCCATTCACTATAAATGAAGCTGATTATTGGTTCGAAAATGCTGAGGACATCTACACAGGAAAGCTAAGAAGAAATAATATTCCTTTCTTTCGTGAAGACTCGCAAAAATGTTTTCTAAATGCTTCCGTATTTGGGCAAAACCGAATAGTCTGCCTTCATGAAAGGCGATGCCATACGAGATAAGCTTGGCCATAATCCCATAATCCGCAAAGCGAACATCGGTAAGTACCGCACCGCTGTATTGGTCAATATGAAGCGTAGCGCTGTGACCTGGCTTGGAGTGGGAAGTAGATACGGTGAACACACCCGTTGTTCCGGTAGGGTTGGTAATCGTATAGGGCTTGATAACTTGCTGATCATCCGCGATTTGGGCAATGTCGTTGAGTCCGAGTGGAACATATCCTCCAGCCATGGAAACAGGAACGGGAATATTCTCGGCTGCCCAAGGCAGATCCTCGGCAATATCTTTCGCTACTGTAACGGATTCAGGTTTTTCTCCAAAACTGTAGGCGAAGGGAGGCGTATTCGTATTGGTCGAATTGGCTAATTTATCGATCTGACCGCCGAGTATCCCTGACCAAGGAAGGCCACTTAAGATCATCATTAGAATCAGTAGAGATAGCCAGAAGGCAGGGACAGCATGTAAATCACGCCAAAAGAGTCGACTTCCCGGTTTGCTAAGTCGTGGTAAAATCGTTCCCCAAATGGATGCTTTATTTCTTGGCCACCACAGGAATAGTCCCGTTAAAATTAGAATAATTGCCCAGCATGCCGCAAGTTCGACAAGTCGGTTCGCGAACGTACCACCGATCACAAGTTCACTATGCATTTTTTTGAAAAAAGCAGAGAACGTCTTGCTGCTATCCATTGCGCCGCGCGCGTGCCCCGTATAAGGGTCCACATACATCGTCTTGGAAATTCCATCACTGATGACGGAAAGCTTATAAGTTGACTCCCTATTGTTTTCCAATGTGATCGAAGATACCACCGTTCCGGGATAACCCTTGACTATTTTCCCGACAATACTCTCTGGTGCCATCGGTGTTGTCCCGACTTCACGGACGGTCAACATATCTTTGTACAGCTGTCCTTCAATCTGAGGTTTGAATAAATAGACGGCGACGCTAAAAGCTAAAATAATTAAAAAAGGCGCAAAAATAATACCAGCGTAAAAATGCCACCTCCATACGGATTGATAGACGGACTGGCGTACTACGGATGATGTTTTTCTTTTCATTTCGGGTGTAGAAGAGCTTGAATGTTCTGCGGGCATCGTCCTCATCATCTAACTCCATTCTTAACTGAATAAAATACTTTTTAAGTATACGGGAGCCTTTCGAATTAGAAGATGGCTCAACAGAGCTATCTGGTGATATATAAAAACTTTTTTGTTCATCATTTTGTCACTTTACAGTTTTCAATTCGGTATTATCCATTAGTAGCAATGGATTCCATAGAAAAACTCCAAACTTAACCTCAAATTACCTACATTGTTGTTCAGGATCATGTCCATACTAGAAAAGTGGTTAAGAACCGATAAAAATAAAGAGGGTGAAAGAAAGATATGTAGAATCCACTAAATGAGAAATGTGAATATTTATTATGGAAACTGGAGCACTCAGATGTTTAAGCTTATGTTTAAAATAATCAATTGCAGTTGTATGCTGTGTTTTTCTTTCAATTTGTTAGTCTTGCTCAAAAGTTATTTCGAATTTAAAATACTGAATTATTTTTAACATTGCACTCATATAGAAAAGTTGAAAGGAAAATAGAATGAATAATCTTGACTTAAGGGAAGAAATTCTAATGTTAATTCAAACTAAACGTGAAGGAGAATATTGGGATTTCAAAGAGAAGTATCACATTAATGCAGCTAACCTATTACACGATATAATTTGTATGGCTAATAACGTAGTTGATCGAGATTCTTATATTATCTTTGGAATTAGAGACCAAACGTTCGAAATTGTGGGAGTTAAAAATGATGAAAATCGAAGAAATCAGCAACAAATGATAGATTTCTTAAAACACAAAAAATTTTCCGCTGGAATTCGTCCTAGTATTAAAATGCAATCTTTAATGATTATGCAAGAAGAAGTAGATGTTATTATTATAAAAAATAGCACAACTACCCCTTACTTCCTGATTGAGGATTTTACAAGCTACGGAAGAAAGGTTCGTTCGGGTCACATTTATACAAGGATAGGGGATACAAATACTGATATAGATAAAGTCGCAGACATAAACTATATTGAGTATCTTTGGAAGAAAAGGTTTATGTTGATGAACTCTCCTTTAGAACAAATTATTAAGCGGCTTGAACACAAAGAAGAATGGGTATTAGATGAATGTTCAGAGGGTTATATTTACTCCAACATCTATAAGCCTGAATTTAAAATTGTACTTTATGAGGACGAGAATGCTGGACTTGAGCAATACCCTGATTTTTACGCCTATGCGATGAACGACCCCGAAACCTTGTATCGAGAGTTTGATATTCAATATCAAGGTATTCAACAATTTAGGGGACAGATCGTTGTTCTTGATAGTGGTCTATACCCAACGGTTATTCCTGAAAAGAGTAGGGTTCAGTTTTTAGAGGATTATGACTTTGGATATTTCATTGAAGGTAGTACGACTCAAAAACTGAGCGATTTTTTTTACATTGAGAATAACGATAAAGAAGGGATTTCTCGTAAAAGTTTTTTTAAAGTCATACTTTTATTTAGAAATGAGCACGAAAGGGATCAGTTTATTGTTCATGTACAGCGGAATGAAAGTGACTTTAAAAATAAGCTTTACTCTCTAAGCGAAGATTATTCAGCGCTTGAGTTAAGTTCTGAGTATCTCAAAAATCAAATAGTAAAACATCTGAATACGGGGAAAGCACTTAATCAAATGCTTACAGAGTATCGGAACATAACCAAGATTAATTTAAAAAGCAATGAATAATGTGTGATATCTTCTGTTAGATCATCGTACTGGCTAAGGTCATTATGAGAGAGCCGCTTAAGGTCTTCTTGTTTAACACCACTTTGTTCAAATACCCGCCAGGTGAAAAAATTCCAGCGACAAGAACATATTCCCATTAAAGCCGCTAATTTAACGGCTTTTTCATTTTATTGATACCAGTCTATACTCTGAGCTAAGGACATGAACTTATATCGATTGCCGAAATAGAAAAGAACATAGTACCCTTACCGATTTAGATGGATGTCCTAATTTTGTGCATATGCCACGTAAAACCATTGTAATAAAATTAACATTATTATGAAACAACTGGTACAAAGAAAACTCGGTGTAATGTTGCGGGACAAGAATATCGGGCCATTCCAGATTAGAATGTTATCTAAACAGGTTTATGATAGGAATCATGTTGCTTGAAAAGAGCAATTTTGTTTAATGAAGGAAGTTAAAATAAAGAAAATATAATAATCAAATTGAGGTAAGAAATTGAAAACAAAGAAAAGTATGAGACAGATATGCCCAAAATGTGGGTACGAGAAATGTGTTCCCAGACTGTATATCGATAATCCAAAATATCCTTCTGGTTCAATTCTGAGATGTAAGCAGTGTAAATCACTCTTTTCGCTTAAAAATGGAGCATGGGCCTTTTGGAAGGAATGGGAATGAGCTACCGGGAAACGTTAGCTCATTCCATCATAAAAAGCAGCCGATCATATGCGATTGGCTGCTTTACACCGTGATCCGTGAGAGGTACATTTTACATATCATGGCGATTCTTTTTTAATTTTGCATAACTCTTGTTACATAATCTACACTACCATACGTTTTTATATTTTACCTGCGTTATCAGTTGATTGTACCGATTGGAGTGACACAACCGAATTGTACAAGAATATGGTTACATCGCCGGCAAGTGTAGATAGGCTTAAGGTTCATGTCGCACAGCAGCCTCTTTATCTAGAACCACTTATAACTCGAGATAAACGCAGCATAGGCTAAGTAATTTGAGTAAAGTTATCAATCCATGTTTATTATAATTTCTTCTTTTCTAGACTCCCAATCACATATTAGTCCGATTCTAAAGGCATCACCTGAGTAATTTGATGTTATACGAATAGTTGAGTTAAGTGGTTCTCTAAAGAAGCTGACATATGCATCAATTACTTCATCATAACCGTCAATGACTATGAAATGTGCTTTAGGCGGAACATTACTTTTCACCCAATTCACAAGCCATGATGGCATTTTGCAACTAACCCAATATGAAGCTAAATCTCCCGCGTTGCAAATACTGCTTCGAATCGGATCAAAAATGTCTTCAAGTATGAAAGCTTGGCCTTTAAAAAGGCTAAGGGCGTTGAACGCTGATTTTATATAAATCAAGGGAAAAGATACGTCTTTGACGTCATCAATCATATAGTTGTATTGATATTTTGAAGCTGAACTAAGGAGAAATGGATTTATATCTGGTAAAGCTCTCAGAGTTATTAGCTTACAAAAGTTATCCATATTAAAATTCTTTATAGAGGAGCATACATAAAACCTATTTTCGTGATAAGCAATACTTACAAAATTACACGCAGTTGAAGAGGGCGGATTTATAAAAATATACTTTCGATCTGTGCTTCTTATAAAAGTATTTAAAGAAGAATGGAACTTTTTTAATGTACCTTCAGGTTGTTTTGAGAGGTTATCAGAAATATACAAAGGGCGCTTCATATTCCATGCTTCATCAAATTTTATAAATATTTGTGGTAAAATCCGAACAACTCCACTGAACATAAATCCTAACCTATATGGAACTAAAAGAGTATCCAGTTCTTTCTCAGGAGAGATAGCGGTAAAAATATGTACAACTGGATTTCTCACTTTCAATACATTTAATGATCCTCGTTTTCCTGGTCCGAAATTATTTCTATTTATTGAGAGTAAAGAATTTCTGAGTGCACGTAATTCAAATGAAGAAAAGTGATTATTTGCTTCATTTGAAACAAATCCACATGGTAATTTCTTAATCCCTCCCAAACCTGCTGGAATGACATGTTCTTGATTCGAATACTCAAGTTTCTCACTAAAGTACTTGTAGTAGATACACTGGTTCATGAAGCACCCTCTCTTTATTTATATAATAGGAAGAACTCAGATTTAAATAACTTCGACAATATATTCAAGAAAATGAAATAATATTCTCTCAGGCTCTATCTCATGTTAATTTGTAAGATTATTATATCAAAGGAATTGCCCCTAGTGCATCCTAACGTATGATATAGTTGTTGTTGGAACAATAAGGTTGAAAAAGGTCGTTCATCGTATTCGTTTGGTAACCAAACCATTGCTTTTCCGAAGAGATAATTAAACTGTTGAGGAGACGATGAGAATATGATTACTCAGAAGCAATTTGTTGATTTTTTAAGCGAAATTGAACCAAGTTCGACCACCAAGACTAATGCTAGTGATGCACATACAAAAGTTAGAAAGCATCTTTGCGAATACATTACATTTAAAGATTATCACTTAAACACATTTCTATCTGGCTCCTATAAACGAAATACCGCAATTCGCCCGAAAAAAGTGAATGGTGTTGTTTCACGTCCTGATGTCGATATTATCGTAGTAACAAATCATACGCTAACTGACAATCCTAAGGGTGTTGTTGATTTAATATACGACACATTGGATTCAGAGTATGATTCCATCCGAAAGCAAAACCGTTCGATTGGAATTGTAACCGACAAAGTAGATATGGATGTTGTGCCTATTATTGCTCCGGATGGTATTGAGGGCACACTATATATACCTGACCGAAAAATAGAGGAGTGGATTGTAACTAATCCACCTAAACATACTTCTTGGACAACTGAGGTTAACAAGGAAACCGGAGGTAGATTTAAACCACTTGTGAAACTTATGAAGTGGTGGAGACGGCAGAACAAAACGATTTCAAAAAAACCCAAGGGTTTTGTAATCGAATGCATCGTCGCTGAATGTATGGACCGTCAAGAAACGCAATATGGAGAACTATTTGTTGGTACTTTAGAAAAAATAGTTGAGAAGTATGAGTTATGGGTATCGTTGAATCTTGTGCCGACCATCGACGATCCTGGTGTAGAAGGGAATTCGGTAACAAATGGTATGTCTTTTGCTGCATTTGAAGGATTTTATAATAAAGCGAAGGCACATGCAATTTTAGGAAGAGAAGCAATTGAAGAACAAGATTCAGAAAAATCACTCCAAAAATGGCGCACTTTATTCGGAGATCGTTTTCCTCGTTCGGGCTCAGCACAGAGTAACTCGTTATTAGCAAGTGCTGTCGCGCCCAATTTAACTTTTCCGAACCATGCCATTGAGCCAAAAAAACCGGGAGGGTTTGCATAATGGCGTTTTGGTTCTTAAATAATGGTATTCGATTTTCCCATGAGCGAAGAGAAATTGAAACGCTTCAAGCGACAAAAACATGGCTATTAGGTGCCGAATGGAGCATAGATGGGAAAAACTTGATTGTAAATGCTGAAATTAACGCCCATGGTCATATTTATGAAGTCGTTCTAACCTATTCGGATTTTTTTCCAGCAATTCCGCCATATGTAGTTCCAAAAGAATCTGATGTACGATGGTCAGATCATCAGTACAGCAATGGCACTTTGTGCTTAGAATGGGGACCAGATAATTGGAATCCCGAAGTAACAGGTGCTCAAATGCTTGAAAGTACATATCGACTTTTGGAAACGGAGAACCCTCTTGGAAAAGAAGAATATGGGATAGTTCCTTCACGCCATTTCCTAACAACTGGACAATCTTTTCGAAATAAAGGACTGCGGATGCATATGACACCCACGATATCTAAATTTTTAAAAGCGCTGAGTGAAAAAGAGTCTGGTCTGGCTTCTGTAGAATTTGTACTTGATGAAACTGCAATAATATATCATATAGTAAAAATCAATGATTTTTTCAATGAATTTTTACCTGAACCTTTCAAGGAAACTTCTGTTGGACATCAGTGGTTAGTTTATCGCTCTTCGTCCACAGCTGAACAAATAAATACAATTAAAACAATAGAACAGCTTCAAACTTTGATTAGGCAACAAGATGGTACTGAGTTAGAACTCAGAGTCTCAAATAGTGACGATAACTATAAGGGGCTTTTATTAATCAATTGCGAAGGCGATGCACATAGTTATTTATTGACCGAGAAACAAATTCTTAATGTTTCCATTGTGTTAGATGAGAGTATTAATCAAAGGATGCCTGAAATTTGTCAGGGTTTACATGATAAACGAATTGCTATTATCGGTTTAGGTTCGGTGGGGAGTAAAGTGGCAGAAACTTTATGCCGAATGGGAGCAAAAGAATTTTATTTAGTTGACGAAGACCTATTTTTAATCGGGAATTTAGAACGGCACAGCCTCGATTGGCGTAACATTGGTTATCATAAGGTAGACGCCGTCTCCAGTAATTTAAAACACATATCATCCAAAGTTAAGGTAGATAAAGTAAATATAAATTTAACCGGTCAAGAATCCAATGCATTTGTAAATGGGACGCTTATTAAAGTAAGTGCCTGTGATGTCATCATTGACGCTACGGCAAACAGCCAAGTCTTCAATTTGTTAGCTTCTATCTCAGCATTATGCGAAAAACCATTTGTTTGGGCCGAAGTTTATGCTGGGGGAATAGGAGGGCTAATAGCACGCAGTCGTCCAGGTAAGGATCCCAAACCTCAAATTATGAGGCAAGTATACCATCAGTTTACTGTTGACACACCAGATATGGAACTTCAAGTTCCTGCACCTTACACATTAGAAAATTCTGACGGACAAGTTCAAATTGCTTCTGATGCTGACGTATCCATTATCGCCTATCATCTAGCAAGATTTGTTGTAGATACTGTATCAGAGCAGGAGGAATCGATGTTTCCTTACTCGATGTATGTCATTGGTTTATCTAAAGGTTGGATATTTTCTCAACCATTTGATACACGACCAATTCAGACAGATCATCTGTTATCGACTGAGAGTTTTGATGGCGAAGTTGATCTAGATGAAGAACAAAACAACCTTGCTTTTCTAATGGAACTTCTGGAGAAATCAAATGATTAAAATCTTATTGCCTATTGAGTTTGAACGTAAATTAATTACTGAACTTCAAAACGCAGGAACTCGAGAGATCGGTGGTGTTTTGATGGGAGAGCACGTATCGGAAGGCGTATTTCGAATTAAAGATCTTACGTTTCAACGTGAAGGAGGAACATGGATAAGATTCGTACGAAGAGTAGGAGATACCCTTAAACAAACAATGAAAGCCTTTTTCCAAAAGAATGAATACCAATACACGAAATACAATTATATTGGAGAATGGCATTCCCATCCATCGTTTGCGTTGGTACCTAGTTTGAGTGATCAGAAAAGTATGTGGGAGGTTGTCAATGATCCTCACGTAGGTGCTAATTTTGCCGTTTTGTTAATTGTTAAATTAGATGCTGCGGAACTTAAAGGTAGTATAAACTTGTTCGTTCCAGAATTTGATATGCAGGTTGGAGAATTAATTTTGGAGGGAAACCACTATGAAGGATAAGGATGTGCTCTCACCGTCCTTGCTTGAAGCTCAATCGCAAGGTGGTGATACGGCAGAAACAGGTTTCAATTTCCAAACAAATTTAATTTTGTGTAAAATTCCTCTTTGGTTATCTTTAGAAGGGTTTGATTCTTTCATTCGCGAGGGAGTAGCAGACTTCGAAGTGAAGTTTTTCTCACCGACCGATGGGATTTTCAGAGAAGGGCTTGAAGCAAAGAACCATCATATGACTCCAAAAGAATTCTGGACTGAGATAGACAGGTTTAAAGAGATGGATGAAGGAAGCCCAGGAACTTTTGGACAATTTACTGTTTGTTGCGTGGGTATTTCTGACGAATTAAAAACTCTTATCAATGGTTTGCGTAGAATCCGAGATCCGAAGCCATTTTACGATGAGGATTCGGGAGTTGTATCAAATTCGTATTCTGACTATGTGGAAAGAGTCCTTAAATTGGGAAAAAGTGAAGAATTAGCAAAATTCATATATAAAAAGGTCCTTATTGAGCCATTTTGGAATTTGCTTTCGGATGAAGACTCCACAAAAGCAATTTTTCAACAACAATTAATCAAACACTTTCCTGATTACAATGACTTACCAAGTAAAGAAATTAGTAAGATTTATCCATGTTTGCTTGACTTAATTCGTTCCAATAAGGCACGACCGATTACAAGGCAAAAGCTAGAGCATGTAATAAATGATGCGCTAAGTGAAAAATTTAGGTTGCCATCGAAACCAGTAACTATTATTACTGAAATAGAAAAAGTCACCCAAAAGGAAAAATCTCTGCAATTTGAGTGGGATGCTTTTTTTGGAGGGAGTGCAAGGGAATATCCTTCACCAGATGAATGGAATACGCTGCTCATGTCTCAATTAAATCAAACTTCGAAATGGATTAAGGAGAATCGCATAAGCCGAAGAGTGGAGTTAAAAGGCAGTCGACGTATTTCAGCTGCATTAGCATTTGGCTCTCAATTCTCTGCCGTTAATGGTTTCAATGTGGAAATGGATTATCGTGGAGAGGTATGGGCAACTGATGAACATGCCGATTCAGAAACACCAGACTATCCGATTTCTGGTATGTATCATGAAGGAACGGGTGAGCGTCTCGTGGTGACTATAGGTATCATGAAAGATCAATTAGCTGAAGAAGTCAGACGCTTTTTAGAGGGTGGGTTGAATGTTAATTTGACGAGCCCAGTGTTAAATATCCATTCAGAAAAGCCTATAATTAATGCTAAGCAAGCTAATTTGGCAGTGGAAAAAATTAAGAAGGAGATACAACAAGTAACCAGTAAACATGAAGTTAAAATTATAGATTTTTTCTATGCAGGTCCAAGTCACTTAGCGCTTTTTTTTGGGCATCGTTCAAATACACTGCCTCCCATCCAGTGTTATGAGAGGGTTTCTAGTAATACTTACGTTGCTACGTGTAAAATTTAATAAAGCAAGGTAAAGTAAATTAGTCGTTGGTGGATACTATGTTTTTCTTGTTCTTTCAATTTTGTTAGTTTTGCTAAAAAGTACAATATTGAAATTAGTGTTGAAGAATTCAAAGAGTTTGAACAGTTTCTAATAAAACCTTTAATGGGTACAAAAAACTAATTGGAGGTAGCTGCAGAGAACTTCATTTACTTAATGCTTCAACAAAAAGTTAAAAAACATCATAGTCTAGCTACTTTCTAATATAAATTTAGTGCTACGTTTTAAAGCTTTTTAACTCTGGAGATCCATTATGAGTTTAAAAATACACCATGAAAAAGAAATTGTTTTGATTGAAATTTTGGTTATAGAGTGACATAACTTACTAATGATTTTGAGACCTACTGATTTTGGAAGAATATAATATTACTGAATTTAATAATTCTTCTTCCTATTAAGAAAAGAGGGCATAGCCCTCTCCTTACTATTGTTTTTTGTATGTTTGGTTTTTCTTTGGGGTTGGTGGAAGCGTATCACCTTGCTTTACGGTAACACCGGTTTTAATCGTACCACCTCTCGGACCAAGAACTTTATAATCTCCTGTTTTTGGGGCTGAATTACCTGACTTTAATGGCTTTGACATGTTATCACCTCCTTGTACTTTCTTTTACGAAATACTTAAGTACAAGTTTCTAATTACTATGTTAGAAGAATTAAATAGGGAAGATGGATTATGTGTCAAAAGACGATATGTAGCCGCAGGATAGCTTGTAATCAACCAAGTTTCTAATTATAATGCATATATAGGTGTAAGTGCTTCCAGGATTACAGGAGTCGTTTGATGATGAAACGTAGTACGGAGAAGCTGATTAAATGGTGTTGGATTTTTTGGGTAACGTTTCTGTTGTATAAATTACTTAGTCATTAATTAAAGAACAAAGTACGTACACCTATTAATTAAATCTAAATTCCTGGAACCTCCTCTTATTTTAAGGGGAGGTTCTTTAAACATAAAAATAATACTCTCATTGTTTTCTCAAAATATCCGTTGTATAAAACAAATAACAATGGTCAATACCACTCACTAATCTGATCACAAAGGAGAATAGATTAGTGAGTATAGAGAAAATCATTCAATTTGTTCAATCATCACAATATGAGCAAATGAACTCCACAGGTGCAAAAATACACTTGCTGAGACAAGTCATTGGTGAATATCAATCATCCCTGGGACTTCAACGACTTGAATGGACTGAGCATGGCGTTGTTGGAAAATTCCTTGCAAATAAACACTATGATATGAAAAATCCACAATTATTCGACTTATTAGAGAATCATGGAGTTCTGTCGAAAGTGGTCCGGATTAAATTAAAACAATTAAATGAGACAGAGAAATTATTGCTTCAAGAATTCTGTACGGCTGGCAACGCATATTTAAGATTTACTCCAATTAGAGGAATTGGTGGTCACAGTGAAGAGGAACTCAGTGTATACAGAAAGAATTTAACCAACAAAAACATATATGACCTCTTAGGCCAATGGAAGCATTATAAAAGGATCTACTCTAGCTTTGTTGAACAGTGGGAATCTATACGTAATCTGGCATGTAAGGAGATGTTGCGTACGAATCAGCACAAAGTAACCTTATCTGTAGGAAAGCTAAGTGTAGTAATTCCAGATCCAAACATTGATACCGATGCTGCATATAAAATGGGAGGGGAGAAACTGCTACAACGAAGTGGAAAAATTAATATGGAACAAGTAAGATTATATGCAGCTAGAGGATACTTTTCATTGTCACAAGTGTATGAGCATCTATATGTGAAGAACATCCAAACGAAATATTTGCTTTTAACATTAACGAGTGAGCGTAATATGATGGAGGGACTAGTACAGCAGAATAATAAATACTCTTGGATTAACATACAAAGTGAAGCAGCCTGGAAGGAATAAATGAAACACAAAAAAGCCGATGTATCTGACATCGGCTTTTTTGTGTTAACTATCGAAAAATTCAGATAAGAGCAGGTTAACCTTTTTTAAATCGGAAGATTTCATAGGCCAAAGCTTCTCATTGATTTCGTTTAGCAATTTCTCTTTATCACTTTTTCCAGTCTTAACATACTTGCTGTAATAAAAAAGTTCATGGACATTGACTTGAAGAGCATCCGCAATTTTCTGGAGATTTAACAAGGTAATATTTTTCTCGGCACGTTCAACGCCCCCGATGTAGGAGAAGTGAAAACCAGCCATTTCGCCTAATTCTTCCTGCGAATATCCTTGTTTTTTCCGTAATTCGCGAACACGCTGTCCTACTAATCTTAAAACAGGTTCGTTCATTGCCACACCTCTAATTCAGTCTAAACAATGGGAAACCTTCGATACATTAATGTATATAGATTATTTAATTAAAATGATAAGTTTATATATCAATTTGTTTGGGCATACATGATAAAGGAGGTGGAGGGGATGACAAATCACCTAAAAGCAGATGTTGGAATTGCTACCATAACAGCTCAAGGGATTTTGTTTAATGGTCGATTTTACACAAACCGAGCAGTGATTAAAAAGAAATGGTTTGTACTAGCGAGAGAGGAAGGACAGTGGAAGATACCTGTTGTGTACTTACACAACTATTATGAAGCCATAATTATTATATCTTTAAAACACCAGGAGGTAAGTTTGGCTATGTGGGTTAATATTGAAGATTTGAATTTGGAAGAAGTGGAACATTATCATAATCAACTAAACAAGTTAAAGAAGCTCAAGAAAAACATAACTAAACAGATAAACTAAGATGTCATTTCTGAAAAAAATAAAGCCTCATCTGCAATAGATAAGGCTTTTCATGATAGTCATTTGATAATACTAGACAAAATTAAATACTTCTCAACTGATTCTATATTTCGCTGAGCCAATTGCTGCTTTGTGTTTCTCACAGTATTTTTTTCAGCATACTGTAGACCAAAAGAGTGGGTAAGCTGCCTAGTGGTCACTTCCGAGACACCGAATTTTGAAGCATACTTTTTAACAAAAACTTGAATAGTCCTTTTAGAAATTCGTTTCCCGTGTACTTCACCATTGCTCTTAGCTAAAAAGAATGCTTCTTCCTCATTTTGAGGATTATAAAATTTCATTCTCGTATTCATGTATTCAATAAGGTATTGTTTAGCTTTTTCTCCAAACATAACTTTATGTCTCATTCTGACTTTGGCTTGTTGTCTCGTGATTAGGATATAGTTATCGAACAGATTTAAATCATTTATGTCCATATTAACTAAATCACTTACAATTAAGCCGGATTCCAAAAGTAATGTAATAATACTCACATCTCTGGCTCGATTTTGAATATAGAACCACTGAGCTTGGAGGTTATTCTGCTCAGAAACTCCTTCCTGAACGAATTGAACAAATTGATAGATCTCATTAAATCGCAAAACTTTGTTTTGCATCTGACGAGCGACTTCCATTGGACCTTTGGGCCTCTCCATAGTAAATGTAGCAAACCAATTACGGCGTAAAACTGGAACCCCCTTGATCTCAAACTCGAGATGTATGAAGCTAAATAATGAACGTAATGCGTTAAACTTACGCACCATAGAGCTATATTGCAAATTTCTTGACACATATAAATGGTCAACAAATTGCTCCACATGCTCACGTTTAATATCATTAAACAACTCCAATTTCAGCTCACTTTCAGATGCAACGTATGGCCAAAGCTTTGGTCTGATCCAAC
>NZ_JBSQBM010000045.1:0-14395 GCF_059417685.1 Paenibacillus sp. LT-B23
GTCAAATGGAGCAAATCTGTCCCCATATCCCACGTAGAAAATTCACTTTTGAAAGCAGCTACGGGGTATGAATATGAAGAAATAAAAACAATAGTCGAAGAGGACAAAAATGGAAAAAAGAAGACGCGTATCGAGAAGGTAAAACGATATCAGCCTCCCAATCCGACAGCGATGATCTTTTACTTGAAAAATCGCGCCCCAAACGATTGGAATGATCGACGTGAGCTAGTGGTCAATACGAAGGCACTGGAACAGGAACGGAAGCAGCTATTTCTGGATATGATCGAAGCGGATGTGGTGGATGCCGACTATGAAGCTATTGAGGAATCGGTCGAGATTGAGGAAGGATATATGGAGCCAGATGATTCACAGCCATAACGTTATGTCGTCAATATTTGTATAGATAAACGCCAGTTTCAGCCCTGAATTAGCCCCAAAAGTAGCCAGAATCAGTGCATAAGATAGGTTATGGATGGAGTGGACTTTGCCCCACATCAACGGTATGATGTGACACACAAGCGAAGGGTGGGGGTAATATGGAGTATATTCAAGGGTTTGAAGCATATTTACGGAGCAAGGATCGGAGTGAAAATACGGTTTCCTGCTATATTAGGGATGTATTGCAATTTATAGCCTGGTATCAAAGGAAAACGGAATATGGACTAGACAAGTGGATTGAACTGGATGGCGTAGAGTATAAGAAGTATCTGCAAAGCACCAATCAAGCGATACTCACCATCAACCGCAAGATCGCCAGCGTCAACGTATTTGCACAGTGGATGCACCAGCAAGGCTATATAAAGGAAGAAATACATATCGAAGCGGTCAGGAACAAGGTTGTTCGGCAGTATAAGGGTCTTGAGGAAAAGGATTTGTGGAAGCTGAGAAATGAAATTCACCGGATGGGCAATCGGATGCATATCTGTATGATTGAATTGTTGCTGGGAACTGGGATACGGGTAAGCGAACTGGTTGGCATCAAGCTCAGGGATATCGAAATGACGGAACGCAAGGGGATATTGAAGGTACTTGGTAAGGGGAACTCCTTCCGTACCGTACCATTGAATAAGGATGTGCGAAAAGCCGTTACTCGGTATCTCGAAGTCAGACCACAAGTGGAATCAGAATATCTATGTATGGGGCAGCGTGGGGCATTAGAGCGAAATGCGGTAAACCTGATCCTGAACAAATATGGGGATCGGGTCAATGTAAAGGTGACACCACATATGCTCAGACATACGCTTGGCTATAAGCTGGTAAAATCGACTCCTTTGACGACAATCCAGCAAATCCTTGGACATGATCACGTAGCAACCACCAATATTTATACCCTAACAACACAGCAGGATATGGCTGAAGCCTTGGCAAATATCGAGTGGTAAGCAGCCACTCTTTTTGTCGTGGATGGGAGGGGGGCTTCTATATGTAGAAACAGAGCCGCCAGCAAAGGGTGCAGAAATTTTTGTGATGGTTTTATAGTAAATTTGAGAAAGGAGCCAGAACAATTGACATAATACAGCAAGAAGAGGAACGACAAGCTGAACTGCTTAAGCAGTATATGGAGAAGCATTTCAAGCCGCCCAAAATGAAACAATTGATCGAAACGTTCTCTTTCTCCGAACTCCGCAAGCTTATTGGTGAGATGGACATTGAGTTTTTCGCCTTAGCCTATTTCCCTAAATATTTTGATCGAGCGTTTGGACAATTTCACAAAGAGCTATTCGCGGAATTAAAACATATGCTTGCAAATACAGGACTGATTACGGCTTTCGGCCTCCCAAGGGAGCATGGAAAGTCAACGATTAGTTCCTTTTTATTTCCGCTGTATGCGACTTTATATGATAAATCTCAGTTTACATTGATCATATCTGCCACAGAACAGATTGCATTGCCGTTTTTGGATATGATCAAAGATGAGCTAGAAACCAATCAGATGCTGATTGAGGATTTTGGGATTCGCAAAGGGAGCCGCTGGAACAACAATGAAATATGGCTCAAGAGTAAAGGTGGACTGGATTCCTGCATTATGATTCGTGGGATTGACGGTAGTTTGCGAGGTGTTCACTATAAGCATCATCGTCCTACGCTGGTATTGATGGATGATTTGCTCAAGGAAGATACAGCACGATCTGAAGCGAAACGAGAACAGATTAAAAATACCTTTACGGATGTCATTTTGCCTATTGGCACAAGGGATACGAATATTCTGATCTGTGGAACCATCTTGAATGAAGAAGACATCATGGCTGATCTGCTCAAAGGGAAGATACCAGGTGTGAGAAGTGTTCGTAAAGCAGCCGTGCTTCAATTTTCAGAGCGTGATGATCTGTGGTCAGAGTGGGAACGACAATATTAATAACTTGCAGGATGAGGACAGGATCAATACAGCTTTGTCTTTTTTTACGGCTCATGAGGAGGAAATGCTAGAAGGTACAAAAATCCTGTGGAACGAGTATTTGGACTATTATTATTTGATGTGCAAGAAGCAAGCCATGGGTGAAAAATCGTTTTATAAAGAATTACAAAATGATCCGCGTTTAACGGACGAATACATATTTCAAAATATAATGTATTGGGACAGGTTGCCTGAGTTTGAGGAGATGGAAATCGCGATGTACATTGATCCAGCCATTAAAGCCGGGAAGAAAAATGACTATTCGGCCATTTCAATTATTGGTCAGCACCGAAAGACAAAGCAGATGTATGTGGTGGATGGAAATATTTATAAACTGCTGCCGGATGATTTGTTTCAAGTAGCTATGGAGAAGTTGAAGCTTTATCCTGTAGATAAGCTAGGCTTTGAAGTCAATCAGGCACAAAGCTATATGAAGCAAAAGTTTGAAGATGAGTTATGGAAGGCGAAGATACATACGCCCGTGGAAAGTGTCCATTCCAAGGGGCAGAAGCATGAACGTATTATTAGCTTGGAGCCGGAAGTGAAGAAGGGTCATATTCTGTTCAATGCAGATAACCTCAGATATAATAACCAGGTGAAGGACTACAATCGAAATTGTACATATGATGACGCGCCAGATAGTTTATATGGGGCTGTCCAACTGATTCAGTCGGTCAAGAGTCTAAAATTTTATGATCGAAGTTTGTTATTTTGAGGGTTTTGCTAGATACTCACTCTTTATTTTGATCTAATCTCGTTAAGCTAACGGTCAGTTATGCGTGGTGTTAGTGAGTCGCTTCGATGGAGTTATAGCTTATTCATGTTATGATTAGGGCTTAGAATATTCAAGTGGGATACATACATATTTAGGAGGGAAATAGTGTGACTGAAAGATTTCGATTAGAACACGTTGAATTAGAAGATCATTTAGATGAGAACAGATTGTCTGGATTTGGTTTGCTTGCTTTATTCCAATGTCATGTTGAATACCATTTTAGTACTGGAGACATGAGTTTAGAGGAAGCAGAGTTATATATTCAAGAAGTTCTGAATCATTTGCCGGATGAAACCATTAACGAAATATGCAAGAAAGCATGCGAATGGAAAACCGTCAAAATGTCCAGTGATACGGCTGACTATCCTGGTGGCTTGGCCGAAGCTTATGGTAGGGATATTTTGGCCTTTATGTCCGTGGGGGAAGTTCATCTTTATCGAAATCCTTACGACAGAAACGATAATACATTTGGAGCAATTCTGGGTGGGGGCACGGAATGGGACTCTGAAAATGGTATGGAAATTGTTATACGGGGCAGTAAGGTTCTTGAGGTGCGTGAGTATTTAGGTTATGGCGAATTTGCAATTTGGAACGAAAACGATGGCAACGAATAGGCAAGCCTTGTGTCGCGGCTTAAGGAGTCTTTAAATTATTTGTGAAATATGATTCAACTAACGGGGACACGTTAGTTCAACAAGGAACTACCTTATTAAAGGTGGTTCTTTTATTTATTTAAGCAACAATTACTTAACCTATTTTGAAAGGAAAGATGTATTTGCAAATTACTCAACAAATCATAATTGAATGTCTAAATGAACTCCAATCGGCTGCATTAGCCAAACAGAAATATTCAGATTACTACAATGGTCAGCATGCTATTCTCAAGAACTATGCGATGCAGGAAAGTCGAAGCAATCAAAAGCTTATTTTCAATTTTCCACGTAAGTTTGTAGATAACGAAGTGGGCTATCTGCTCGGTAAGCCAGTAAACTATGTGTCCAAGTCAGATCAGGATGAAGCCATACATAACATAGATGTACATATGAGTCATTGGGAAAAGGAGCATAATTTGCAGCTTCGGAAACAATCTGAAATCTTTGGTGAAAGCTTTGAGTTGAACTATATCGACTCCGATGGTCAGTTTTCAGCTACGGTATTATCTCCATTGAATGCCTATGTGTTGGAGGACGGTACGGCAGAAAAAAACGTATTACTTGGTTTACATAAATTTACCCGTCGATTTGATAAGCATGTGTACCTTGACGTGTATACCGATCATGAAATCCTACACTATACAATCGGTAGTGATGATAAAGGCAATCAAATGAAGCAAAATCAAGCACCTGAATTAAAATATATCGGCAAACATAATCACATCTTTGGAAGAGTCCCGCTCATCTCCTGTACAGCTAATACAGAGAGGAAAAGTGGCTTCCATGATGTGATTTCTTTATTTGATGCCTATAACGCATTGAATTCCGATTTGGTCAATGAAATTGCAGATCATCGCAACGCCTATCTCGTGATTGAGAATGCAAAGTTGGAAGCTGAAGACTTATTGAATATGAAGAAGATGGGCATTATTCAAGTTCCGGCTGGAGGAAAGGTAAGTTGGCTTACGAAGGAGATTAATGATTCTTTTGTGAAAAATGAGTTGGATAACATTGAACGCAAAATCTTCGACATGATGGATCAGGTTAATTTTAATGAGAATTGGGCCAGCAATACATCTTCCTTAGCGCTGCGAAATAAGCTGCTGAATTTAGAGAATCGAGTGGCGATGCGTGAAGCATTAATGGAAAAGGCGATCAAGCAGCGTTTACGTAATTTTTTCACCTTTCTGCACATTAAAGAAGGCGTTCAATATGATTATCGAGATATCGCTGTGAAGTTTACTCGCAACTTGCCGACAGACTTGGTTGGGATGGCTGATGTGATTGTGAAACTGAAAGAAGTGGTCTCACAGGAAACGTTGCTTACATTGCTTCCATTTGTCGAGAATCCGAAGCTGGAATTCAATAAATTTCATGGGGAGCAGCAACGATTAGTTGGTACGGATAAGGAGGTATCAAATGCAGAATAAAAATAGGATTAAGCGGCTCGTGAAGAATAGCTGTGCTTGTTATCTCGGAACGAAACATGGAATCCCAAACTATTGCTGCTTACAGGATGGCCCATGTACATTCTTTAGTCAAGATGATTCTCTGCCTCGCTGTACCTATTTTGAACATGGAATGTTGCCAACAGATGAGAAGCTGGAACGAGAATATATGTCTGAACGGAATACGAGGACTGAATTTAAGATAGCGAAGCCGAGGGTGAACTGTAAGAAATGTGGGGCTACATTTTCAGCCAATTCGAATCGGCAGAAATATTGTGAGAAGTGTAAGGATAAGAATGCAAACGAAAAGTCGAAATTACGGATGCGTCAGATGAGGAAAAAACAGGCTTGATGTTACGCTTTAGAGGTTTAAAAAGTCCAATAAACTAAGGATGAAAAACAACCCAAAATGAGGAGTTGGTATGTTTGTATCTATTTCTCGTTTTTACGTTTTCTAATGCGTAACATTATTGTATCAGATATGACGTTAAACGAATTCAACATACATATGCGTGTTCGAAAGCTCGAATCTCAACAGGTTCAGTGTTACGCTTTAGGCTATCCAAAAGCCCTATAAACAAAGGGTTAAAAGTAGGCAAAAGTGGGGAGTGGGTATGTTTGTACCTTTTCCTCGTTTTTGTGATTTCTAAAGCGTTACATTGCTGTCCTGAGCATGACATTAACGGCTCAATTCAATACATACATAAGCGTGTTCGGTTCTATAGAGTCGAATGGGCAATAAAGGAGATTATCGAAAATGAATTTAGAACAAATGAAGCAGTTAATTGAACAAAACCAAACGAATGAGGAATGGCAAGCGTATCTTCAGGGTTTGAATCCATATAGCGTGAAAGGGGTAGAGCAATACATTCAATCCAATCAGGAGGCAAGAAGTTGGTTCGATAGCATGGTAGACAAACGATCCGCTAAATCGCTGGAAACATGGAAAACCAATCATTTGGAAAATGCAGTGGATGCTGAGATCAAGAAGCGATTCCCGGCTAAGGATGAAAAAGAAATTGAAGTGGAGAAGCTACGTGCTGAAGTAGAGCACATGAAGTTAGAGAAGCAGCGTGAACGGTTAACCAGCCAAGCGGTAAAAATAGCATCCGAGAAGAAACTTCCACTCCCGTTAGTGGATTTTTTTATTGGTGCAGATGAAGATGCAACGACAGCAAATTTAGCTATGTTGGAACAATCGTTACAACTGGCAATTCAACAGCAAGTCGAGCAACGACTCAAAGGAGATGGCTACACACCTCCGGCTGGTTCAACAGGTAGCACATTTACATTGGATTCGATCAAAGGAATGTCCCAAAACGAGATTAATCAGCATTGGGATCAAGTCAAGCAAGCATTACAAAACAAACAATAATAAACGAAAAGGACAAGGTGAATAGATATGACAGTACAACATTTTATTCCTACGATTTGGAGCGCACGTTTAAATGAAAGTTTGAAGAAGAATTTGGTGTACGGTAATGTGGTCAACACCGATTATGAAGGTGACATTAAAGGTCAAGGCTCAACGGTAAAAATTAATTCAATTGGGGCAGTAACCATTGGCAACTATGACAAAGTGGCTGGAATCGGGAATCCGCAGGAACTGGATGCTACACAAAAAACGCTGGTGATTGATCAGGCCAAGTATTTCAATTTTCAGGTGGATGATGTAGATGATGCTCAAGCGAATGTAAATCTGCTGGATGGTGGAATTGTGGAAGCTTCCTATGGACTCGCCAATGTAGTGGATCAGTATCTTGCAGGATTTTATACGGAGGTTAAAGCTGAGAATACGATAGACAACGACACCGCGCCTATTGTTCCAACGAAAGATACAGCCTATGATTTGCTCATTGATCTAGGCGTACTATTGGACGAAAATAATGTACCTGAATCGGAACGATTTGTTGTGGTTCCTGCATGGTACTATGGTTTGCTCTTGAAAGATGCCCGTTTCACGAAAGACTCAAATATCATCCGTACGGGTTATGTAGGGGATATCGATGGCATGACGATTTACAAATCCAACAATGTGCCGAATACCGGAGGAGCCAAGTATAAAATTATTGCGGGTCATAAGAGTGCCATTTCTTTTGCGGGTCAAGTGGATTCAGTGGAAGCCTTCAGACCAGAGAAACAATTTTCGGATGCAGTGAAAGGGTTACAAGTGTTTGGAGCCAAATGTATCAAGCCGGAAGCTCTCGCTGTACTCACGGCCAATAAGTCTTAATTGAAAATAGGATGATATGAGAACACATTATAATAGAAGAAACACGTTCGGGGTATCCGTTTTGGATGCCCCATTTTTATTTTTTGGAGGGATAAAAAGATGTGGTTTTTGAATCAAGAAACAGGCTGCACATGGGAAGTCACGGATCAGGAGCTGGTGCTGCGGTTACAGGGCAGTGGGCATTATGAGCAAGTGGAGGAACCCCAACCAGATGAGACTAAGCAAGAAGCAGCCCAAACGAAAGTTCAAGCTGCCAAGAATATGAAACGTACCGAGAAGGCACAGATAAAGGAAGAACAGGAGCCAGCACATGAGTGAGTTAATGGATTTGATGAAACGATTATTAGGTATGGAACCAACAGACATATCTAAGGATGATATCCTGATCCACTATTTGAATAAAGCCAAGGGTAATATTCTTGGGTATTGTAATGTCGCAATACTGCCTATGGAATACGATGATGCCATGGTTGATTATGCGGTGTATCTATTTAAAAATCGGGATTCGGTTGGACTTAAAAATAAGCAGGAAGGTGAACGCTCAGCCACCTATGAATCAGGCATTCCTGAAAGTATTCGATTTGCTCTTCCTCTGCCTAAAATCAAGGTCGGGACAGATTAATGTTCTATGATGCGAAGCTGGAAATTTTAGATGTTACTCATTTCAACCCTGTTCTGTCAGTGATGGCAGATGTACAGCCTTATCGCAAAAGTTTCTCTTTTGAAGATGGCTACACTTTGGAGACAACATATCGAGCTTTCTGTCCGTTGGAATTCCTATTGCAATTAAACGGCTATGTCCGAATTGGCAAGAATGTCTTTATTATTTTGGACATGAAAGAATGGAGTGATTATGTGGAGTTGTACCTGTATCGCTGTAAGTCGGATTTTGCATTGGAGGTGAAGGAATGACACGGAGCCTAGAGCCGATGATGGATTTCTTTCTGCGAGAGAAGGGCGAGCTTGTACATATCAATAGTGTAAAGCAGCTTGCTCTGATCCGGGATGCGACAGATACCATTCAATTGACCGATGAAAAAATTATTCGAGCAGCAACACCTTTACATACAGGAGATATCGTGGATTATCGTTATGAACGGTATTTAATTACCAGTCAGGTGGATCAAAATGAACTGTCTTGTCGAGGCAGAATGAAAAAGTGTAATCAACGGCTGGCTTTGAGCTGGGATGGACAAGTGAAATGGTTTGATGCTGTGGTAGAAGCCAGAATGTTTTCAACGGAAACAGGTAAAGTTATTTCCATGCCAGAGGGAAACATTATGGTTAGTTTACAGGACAATGCAGATACGAGGGCCATTACATTGAACCAACGATTCTACATCACTCATCAGCCGTTTAAAGTGACTGGAATTGACCGCACAATGAATGGCATCATCCAGTTAAACTGCACATTGGATAGCATAAATACAGCTTATGATGACGTGGAAAATAATATTGCAGACAGGTGGAAATATGAGATTGCTCATACATATGATTTACAAATAAACCATGGAGCAATGGAATATATGTTGCTCAACGAAACGTTATCTTTGAATGTGACCGCTACGGATAATGGGAATGAGTTGGCTAATCCAGCTATAACTTTCATTTCAAGCGATCCGAGTGTAATTAGCGTAGACCAGCACGGTCAGGTTATGGGCATTGCTTTGGGACAAGCAAGTATCACCGTAAAATTAACGTATCACCCTACGATATTGCGTACGATTGAAATGGGAGTCGTCGAAACGGGAACGCATATCTATTCGATAGCCATTACAGGTAATCCCATCCTCAAAACAGGCCAAAGCGCCTCATACGTCAGTCATATTTATGATTATGGAACAGAAGTGTTTGACCAGTCGGTGGAATGGAGCCTACGAAATCGAGATGATTCAATTCCGATCATGGGGAGCATAACAGCGAGTACAGGAAATAGTGTAACGATAAAAGCAGGAAGCCGTAGTGGCGTGAACAATAAAGCTCTTGTACTGACTGCCAGCTTAGTAAGTGATCCTAGCATTACTATAGAAAAGACCATTAGCCTTAAGAATTTATTCTAAGCTTTATATCTATCGGCTTGCCCTAGAGGTGAGCCATTTTTATTTCAAAGGAGCCATATACATATGCAACGAAAATCTATTGATTACTTGCTCAGTCTGAGCCTATTAAAGCAATTGAGATCACAAAATGTAATTACAGAAGAAGAGTTTTTAGAAATCGATCAGCTGAATAAAAAATCTTTCAAGTAGCTATAACATGGGCAGAAATGGACTTGATGATGTAGCGCAAGCATTATACCATGTGACCGTATAAAGAAGATATTGAAGGGAGAAATATCTATGGCACAAGCCGCAATTGCAAAAAAAGTCGTGATCGTTCCCGTGAAAACGTTGGACATCGTAGAGGGAATTCAATCTATTCAAAAGAAGAAAGTCGCTGCCTATTGCCGAGTCAGTACCGATTCCGAGGAGCAAAAGGAGAGCTATACCAATCAAGTCAATTATTATACCCAATACATTCAAAACAACTTGGAATGGGAAATGGCTGATATTTACGCCGATGAAGGCATCACCGGAACCAGCACTAAAAATAGAACACACTTTAATCGGATGATACAGGATGCTCGAAACGGTAAACTGGATCTCATTCTGGTCAAGTCGATTTCAAGATTTGCTAGGAATACACTGGATTTATTGAAATATGTAAGGGAACTAAAAAGTCTCGGAGTCGCTGTATTCTTTGAACGAGAGAATATTAATACACTCGATACGACAGGTGAAGTATTGCTGACCATCCTGAGTTCCCTTGCCCAAGATGAGAGTCGGAATATTTCTGAGAATAGTCGATGGGGCATATTACGTGGCTTTCAAAACGGCAAAGTCTTCTGCAACACGAATCGCTTCCTCGGCTATGATAAGGATGAACATGGTGAACTGGTCATTAATGAGAAGGAAGCCGAGATTGTACGCAGGATATATGAGGAGTATTTGGATGGGAAAAGCTATCAGGCGATTGCTAGAGGATTGATGCGAGATCACATTAAAACAGTCACGGGTGGCGATACGTGGTGGGATTCCTCGATTACATTAATATTGACGAATGAGAAATATTACGGAGCTTTGCTTCAGCAAAAGACGGTAACGGTAGATTTTCTAACCCACAAACGAATCAGGAATAAAGGACAGGAGCAGCAATATTTAATTGAGGACAACCATGAACCGATTGTATCGAAGGAACTATTTGAAGCGGTGCAAAAGGAAAAGGAACGGAGGGCCAAGCTGAAAGGGAGTGTGATGGGGGAGAGCAAAAGGTACTCCAGTAAATATGCACTAAGCAGCAAAGTATATTGTGGATGCTGTGGGGCCATTTTTAAACGCCGAACCTGGAACAGCAATAATCTATCCAAAAAAGTAGTATGGCAATGCAAAACGTATGTCAATGAAGGGAAAGCAGCATGTGATGCCAAATCAGTCGATGAACAAGTTTTACATTCCGCGTTTGTACGATTATTCAACCGGATGTATGAGAATAAGAAAGGATTCATGAAAACGCTGAAAGGGAATATTGAATCGGCACTTTCTAGCAAAGTAGGGCAAGAACCGCTATTGGACATCGAAGGACAGATGCACCAATTGAAATCGGATTTGAAGGAACTGGTGAATCTCAAGCTGCGAAATCAAATTGATGAGACGGTTTATGATGAAGAAACGAACAGACTTTCCAAAGAACTCAACGAGCTGCGACAACAGAAGCTGACACTGGAGCAGGAGCATGAGCAGCAAGCGAAAATTAAGGAACGTGTCGATGAGATTATTCAACTTTTAAACTCGCGGCAAGATATACTGGAACAATTTGATGATAACCTATTTAATGCGTTGGTGGAGAAGATAACCATTCTCTCACCAGCGCATTTTGTTTTTACCTTGAAAAGTGGAATGGACATAGATGAAATATTGGACTAAAAAAATCATAGACTAAAGTGATCAAAAGCTAACGAGTAACTGTGGGTTGTATGACGGGAACAATCAATCGAATCCCGTCTTTAACTCCTTCCATATAGATGGATTGCTTGTCCTGACTTAGCTGATAGCCTATGGCTTCTTCCCATTCAGATAACAGACGTTGGATATCTTCGTTTTGGTTGGTTTTGAATTGATCCATTTGAGTGAATAGATTTTTGTCCTCAGATAAACATGAAGTCTGTTGTTCACTGGCAAGTTCTAATTGATAAAAACGTTGGCGTAATGCTTCGAGAAACCAATCTGGCCAATTTGACATAGTACATTTTCCCTCCCGTGGTTGAAGTGTGTGTATGTTAACTCTGATGGGGAGGGATGGCAAGTCATTGTTTTAGTTTAGGCGATTGGGACTGTTTCTTCCTCCTTTGGGTTTGGGCAAGCTAAAAAGCTCATTCCTCACTTAAAGGTTCAAGTTTAGAATAAGCTTTTGAAAGTTTATCAAGTGTTTTTGTCAAGTTTTTTATCGTTTGGTTGGTTGTATTGAATGATTCTTTGTTATAAAAAGTAAACTCATATTTTTTAAATGGTCATCAGAAAATTAGTTTTGGGTTTTTATAACACCAGTCTGGGTCATAGGGTTGGGATTTTAATTTCTGCATGTCCTCCCAACTGTAAACCCAATCATAATCTGCAACCCAGAAGTAATCATCTGGGTTTATTTTGAGGTATTCATAAATGAACCGCAATACTAACTCTTCAACACCATAAACATCCTCAATACATCCTACTTGGTAAAGTTTATTTTTAGAATCTAGGCCTACATCCTCGTTATAGTAAAAATTAAGATTTGGATTATCCATTGAATCCACATAAAAAATAAACGAATAATTATTTTCTCGTACCATTTTATCATTGATATTCAATGTTGTAGAAAGAAGTTGTCCATTATTCCCAAAATTTTTACTGTTATGAAAGTTCAGCATTACATCTGCATGAAAAGTAGAAATAATTGAATCAGCTAAAAGTCGCTCAGGCGAATATTTTTTTTGACTCATTAATATATAGGCTGACGTTCCCATCCTACTTTAGAACCTCCTTCAACTCATCTAATGAGTTAACAATAGTAACTCCTTTAGATTTAATGTTTTCTAGCATTATTTTGTGTTCAGGTCTTAGATTAGTCATAGGCTTATCGATATACAAAATAACATTTTTCTTATCGGGATTAAAGAAATAATCTTGATTTGTATGAGTCAACTTATTAAATTGGTCGTCCTTTACCGCTTTAATTGATGCTTTGACTTCGATAATCACCTCTTTTGTAACTACATCTAAGTCACCAGCAGCTTCACCATTATCTTTTAAAACCTTCTGTCCAAACCCTGTTACTTCTTTTTCTTTTCGTACAAAATCTGCAACCTTTGCCTCAGTTGCTTTACCAACGTTTGAACTATTTAAAGCATTATCAATATCCCGATTAATATTTTTCGGATGTTGGTCAACCCAAGTTAATTCATTACCAGCAGGGTTTGTATATTTCGTTTTATTTCCACTCTTGACTACACTACCAACATTAGAAGCTTTTGGCGTACCTTCAGGAGGCTTGCTCGAATTCGGTAGTTTAGGCGACTCTTTAGGTCTGCTAAAATTTGCCTCATTATAAATCGGCGAATCATTAAACTCATCAATCGGTCTGTTTATACCTGGACCACCTTTTGGGTTGGGCTTTACAGGTGGCTTCTCTACAATAGGTGGCTGGTTAGGTCTAGCAGAAGGCCTTCCGACCGACTCCATACCGATACGAGCTCCTACAACCCCATAGGTTGTTTCCTCAATTAAATCGCTTAGGCCTGTCCTCTCCATGTAATCTCCGGATTTTTGTCCGATGAAGCCCTGATTGTATCGAGCAATGAGTGCATCCATTTTCTCTTTGTCCAACTCAATAGCATTTGTTGAGTCTACCCCCATAGCTACTAATCCATTTTCTATGGCATTTAGGGTTCCTTCATCCCATACTTGTGTTCGCTTTGTGTTGACGATGCGCTGGATGGCAGCCATTTTATTGGGGTCTTTAATATCATACAGTGATAGTTTGCGCTGCATTGTAATTTCAGTGCGTAGTGCTTGCTCAGCTTGCTTTAGCTTACCTTCATCCTGCCACCAGTTGGCTGTAAAATAATCAGCTTGATTCCAATATGAAGTATACTCCCTAGTTTTTCTTTCTCTCCATAGTGCAAGTTTTGGATTCTCATGTTTCTGTGTTTGCGCTGCCTGAAGGCGTTGTTTTTCCTTATAATCCCTGAGCATTTTATCTCGAACACTTTTAGGAACTTGCTGATAGGCATGAGCCATAGCATTTGATTCTTTCAGTAGGTTCTGCACCAGTTCCAGTGGGCCACCGGAATCTGCCAAATGACGCGCACTCGTATATACTTTACCTAAAATCCACTTGCTATAATAGGCTTGTCTCGCTTGCTCATGCTCATATTGGCTAATCAGTCCCTCAAGGGCTAAACCAGCCAAGTGTTTGAGTGGGTGCAACCCTGTTTCTTTACTGCCTCCAACCGTTGGCGTTCCTTTACTACGAATAGGGATGGCTCCAGTTGCTTGTAACACCGTTGCCGCCACTTTACCTGCTGGCCCACCAACAGTATTCAACAACACACTGGCTACGTTCCCCACTGCTGGAATGGAGCCTAACAGTTTTGATATCGTACCCATCAAAGCATTGGCCTGTTGAAGCGCTGCTGGAGTCGTAACTTTTGCTTTAGGAGTAGGGGCTTGGCTGCTCTTGGCTGTTGCGGTTTGTGCGGCCTCATAAGCTTTGATGCTCATTAACGGCGGTTCAGGGACAGGAGGGAGGTCAGCTACAAAAATGGGAGCTTTCACCGTACCTTCCTGATAAATTACCGGGGCTTTGGTATCTGTCTCG
>NZ_JBSQBM010000046.1:0-12437 GCF_059417685.1 Paenibacillus sp. LT-B23
GCGAAATCCCGGTGGCCTGATCGTTTTCATACCGGGCATAGTGAATATTCTGTTCCGCTTGGAGATCATAACGGGTACGCAGTAAGCCATCCTCTAACCGTGTCACTGCCCGAACGACGACCAGTTCTTTGCCTTGTCCAATGGATAACGTGATGAGGTCGCCTAGCGCGTAGTATTGCAGACTTTCAATTGTATAGGTGACATACGATCCAGCACGTTGTTCTCCTGGCTTTTCCGCATCCAGCTCATGAAACGTTTTTCGTACCCTGTAAAACACATCCCGTTCCACTTTATGCTGCTTGCCTTCTGGCATACCGAAGAAAACTTTGGGCGAAGCTGCGGTTACCTCTGGTACAAGTACGGAACCAAAGCGAGAAGCGAGACGTTTTAAAAATGCCCAATCGGTCTCCTCATATTGTAAAACAAAAGTATCCAGTTTGGCATAATTAGTTACGGTATCAATAGCGTCTCCATACTGATACTTTCGAACCATCGCGGTGACCAGATCATCATAGGTACGATGAATATCCTGATAGGAACGTTTTTTCAGCTTGATATCCATTTGGTAAGAATGGGAAGCGGCCTCCAGTTCAAAGGTGTATACTCCACGTATACAATGTACGGACATTTGCGTAACGATCCCGTGAAACAGTCTTCTCAGCGATTGCCCCTGATCATCCAACTGACGAATTACAATCGGCTCTTGCTCCATATTTTGTCCGATGCATGCGGCTCCCTGTTCTTCGGAGAGCATACCACTAATATGTAAATAGGTATGATCATTAATGGTACGTGTTATTTGAAGTTGTTCGATATGTTGTGGCTGAAAGGGACCATAAAAGCGTAGGCTTTCATATCCGATCCCATCTGATAATATACTCAAGTGAGTTCATGACTCCTTTCTAGATGTGATGGCTGATTGCAAAAGTAAAGTGCAGCATTTTTAATTCGAGTCTGACGAATAGAAGAAATGGATGGAGACAACTTTGAGTCAAGACCCATATGTATCACTGAGTTTGTTGGGTATAAAGTTACGAGATGTGATATTTAAATAACAGTCCAGCATATGTATATATCGGTTAAAAGAGATATTTAGTTTACAGAATGACCCATTCGTTGGGTTATTTTCAATGTGTAATACTGGAAGCAGGAGATATGGGAGGAGGGAAAGCTGAAAGTGATTTTGAGCAATTGTCTTTCAAAGTTAGGGACTGGGCTGATTTAATTGTGATTATGGATTCGGGTAAATTAAATACAGGTTCATATGGAATTAGGATCAATAGAAGTGAAGTGAAGCAAGGCATTATCTGGTAAAAGGGGGTGTTGTGGGAAGGAGTAGCTTTTGATAGTATAGCCAATATATATAATAAAAAGGAATATATCCCTTCCGCCGTCTCGACACATGTGGAGTGCGTGGTAGTAATATATCGAGATGAGAAGCATTGATACACGAGGATTTGAGAGTAATTTGAATATGTTCCTGCATTCAACAAAATGCTTTAGGGTTGAGTGTGGGAACGTATATTATTTACATATACATGGCACGAGAAGTCGGTGGTATAGATAGTGAGAAATAGTTGATGTTGTTGCATTTGCCTAATTGCATACGAAATGCTCAGGCTGTTTGTGAGTATTTTTATTTTTGTATAGCAAATTGTAAAAACAGGAAAAGATGCAAAAGGTGTCGAACTATTAAATATAATAAGTTTTATAGGATGGGATACTATGCAAAGCTATGACTTCTTAAATTTATCTTCTGTGGAATTTGAAGATTTAGCTAGAGATATACTTCAGAAGCACCTTAATATTTATCTGGAAAGTTTCACGGAAGGTAAAGATGGAGGAATTGATTTACGAGGAAGTATAGATAAAAATAAAACTCTATTGATTCAATGTAAGCGGTATAAGGATTTTAATTCATTAAAAGGGAATTTAATTAAAGAATCCTCAAAAGTTAAAGTTTTAAAGCCCGAGAAATATATTTTGGTGACCTCCGTGGGGTTGACACCAAAAAACAAAGCAGAAATCAAAAAAATATTTGAGCCTTATATCTTATCTTGTGAAGATATATTTGGGAAAGACGATCTAAATAATTTATTAGGGCAGTATAGTGAAATTGAAGAGAAGTATTATAAGTTGTGGCTATCAAGTACCTCTGTTTTAAAAACAATACTACAATCGAATATTAAAAACCGTTCTGAATTCTTAGAGGATTCGATTAAGAACAGTATTAAGTTATTCGTGCAAAACAAAAGTGTAAATGAAGCAATTGACATTCTAAATGACGTTAACTTCACCATTATATCAGGTAATCCAGGTGTCGGAAAAACGACTCTAGCTAAAATGTTGATACTGCATTATATGTCTAAAGAATTTGAATTAATCGAAATATCCGAAGACATTGAAGAAGGAAATAAATTATTTGCAGAAGATAAAAAACAGATATTTTATTATGATGATTTTCTAGGAAGTAATTTCTTAGAAAGATCGATATCTAAGAATGAGGATAAGCGACTTTATCATTTTATGGAACGGGTAAAAGCGAATAAAAACAAAAAGTTAATAATGACCACAAGAGAGTATATTCTCAAACAAGCTCAACAGAAATACGAAGTTTTAGGACGGACAGATATTGATCTAGCCAAACATATTTTAGATCTAGAAAGTTATACTAGAGTTGCAAAAGCTGAAATTTTTTATAATCATTTGTTTTTTTCTAATCTATCGGAGGATTATATTAAAGCAGTAGTGCACGATAAAGGTTATTACAAGATTATTAATCATCCTAATTATAATCCGCGTGTTATTGAGTTAATGACAATCAGGCTTAATAAAAAAATAATTACACCAAATAAATATTTGGAGCATTTTCTTAATTCACTAACTAATCCTAGTGAGATATGGAGATCTGCTTTTGAAAATCAAATAAGTGAATTATCTAAATATTTGCTTTATTCTGTTCTTATATCTCATATAGCGATTAAAGAAGAAAAATTAATTCGTTCTGTCAAAGAAATGATTAACTATGATTCCCAAAGATTCAATTTATCATTGAAAAGAGGGGACTTCCTCAATTCCTTAAAAGAATTAGAAAATACATTTATTGAAATTAGCAAAGAAACTGATAATGGAAATTATATAGAATTTCAAAACCCATCGGTAAATGATTTTCTAATTCACTATATAGAAAATGATAACGATTTAATCGAAATGATTATTAATAGTATGGTGTTCTTTAATCAACTTTTTACCATTTTTAATCCTTACGATAAAACAGTAAATCCTTTCTATCCGCGAATATTGAATCTAACCCATAAAATTGAACTTAAAAGTCAATTGAAAGAGACTTTAGAAAAAAAGATAATTAGAGATTTTGATAATATGGAGATAACCGAAGGAAAATATGAATATCACACAAACGATAAAATTATGTATCTCAACCAATTTTACGATTATACAAGTGAAGGTCTTAATTACTTTCTTGCTAAAAAAATCCAAGAGGTTAACATTAAATTATTAGCAGATGAGGAGCAGGAGGAATTTGTAACAGTTATCAAAAAACTAAAAAAATATTTAAGATTAAATATTAATGACTTAATACTCAGCTATATTGAAAGTATAAGTTCTTTAAATGGTATAAGGGGATTGATCAAACTGGCTAATATTTATCCAGAAGAATATCAATTATTTATTGATTACAATAGAGAAATATTAATGGAGATAATTGAAGAGGTTATTTACGCAAATATTGATAGTGCAGATAATAATGAGAATAATTTAATAGGACTTAAAAGTGCAATTGAAGAAGTGGGTATTTTTTTTAATGAGGAATTCAAAAGCGCATTTGATTTTTTGGATGAAAAGTTGGAAAATGTGAAATATGATGATGATGATGATGATGATTATAGACTTTCTAAAAGACAAGAAGAAAATTTTAGCAAAAAGGCTGAAAATTTAAAAATTGATAGAATGTTTGATTCACTTTTGAATTAATAGATATACGCTGGGAAATCGGTTTGCCTACCGTAAACTTCCCACGGGTTTCTGCAGGCTTCTGTCGTTTGCCTTTGTGCCTTAATACCGTTAAGACGCCTTTCACTAAGCGACCCGCATAAAGCCAGCGGTAGATGGTTTTAAAACACACCATACACTGTCCATTCTGACGCAGTCGTTCCACCATTTGCTCTGGAGATCAGGTGGTCTGTAGCTTCTTCTTGATGAGATTCGCAAGTTCCGGTGTCCACTTGCCGACCGGTACAGAAGCTTGACGTCGCTGTTTGTAAACTTCGTGAGAACGTGTAGCCTCATAAGGCTCCCTCTCTGTATTTCGGCGAAGCTCCCGGCTAATGGTGGCATGGTGTCTACCCAGTTCCTTGGCGATGGTTCTTGTACTTTTCCCCTGCTGGTGGAGGATTTCTAGCTTGCTGCGCTCGACTATGCTAAGATGTGTGTAGCTCATGGTGGATTCTCCTTGTGTGAATGTGGGTGTAGGAACTTTCATTCTACACGAATCCGGCCATGGGCCCTTTGTTTATTTATTTCCAGTGGGTGTCGCACTTCATATTACAATCCGTCTTATAGAAAAGTTAAGGTAGATGATATTTTGTTTTCTCCTCCAACAAACTCTGGACTTAAAAAGAAAGATGTATCGCTTCTACCTGGTGAGGGACTATTACCTGTTTATTCAGCTACGAAGGAAGAAGATTTGGTTTTTGGATGGATACGTGAGGATAGTAAATGGAGAAAGTATGAAGATGTGTTAACTTGGAATAAGGACGGCAGTGCTAGTGTTTTTTATAGACAAAATAGATTCATTCCTTATGAAAAGGTTAAAATATTAGAGATTAAGTCTGAGTTTAAAGGTAGTATTGATTATAATTTTTTAAAGTATAGTTTAATGAATGCATTTGAAATATTAGGGTTCGGATTTAATAATAAATGTTCGATGGAACGTGTTTTAAAAGTTGAGATCAATATTCCAGTAGACGAACATGATAATTTTGATATGTCTGCACAAATAGAACTAACAGATATCTTTAAGGTAATCATTGATCTTAAAGAAAAAGTGACTGAATATAATAATTCATTACTAAGTATGAAAATAGAAGTGGAATAACTTATTAATGTAGAATTTCAACAGCTATCTTTATGTCTTGAAATTTAGAAAGACTCAAAAGTTTTACTGACTGTTCCTGTAATTATGGATGGCTTAAAGAACTTGATACTTTTTAATAGCAAATGGACATGGCAAGAGGATTTGAGAAGATCCTCTCGCTATGTCCATTTGCTTCGATAAAAATAGGGTTTTCAGTTAGGCGTTGACGGTCTTGTCATTTGAGCAAGCTTTATAATAGAAAGGATATCAAGTGGAAAAATCATAAAAAATGATAGCATTAGGTTTACTTTTTATTTTATTATGTAGTATGATTAAATAAACTTACAATATATACGCTTTGGAGGTGGGATATTTATGTTAAATCGAATAGGTTTGAATGGATCTTTAGCTGAATCATTGGTTAGTTCCTTTACAGAGGGGACAGACGGTGTAATAAGTGAAATAAAAAAAGAGCACCGTATGGAAACGGAGAACTTCAAGAATGGAGGCTCATGGGATATACGATTTGATCGTATTAAACAAGTGGCTCTACATAATGACTTGGTTGTTCTCACTAGAAGAAGGGGGATCTGGGCTTTTATTTGCGCCTTAGATCTTAATACAGGAAGTTTATATATCTTCTCGAAGGAAAAGAACTTAGACATAGTAATAAAGAATTTTGGGAAAAAGAAGATACATTATTTTCATGCGTTTGTTTCGAAAAACAGTGGGCCTTTAGAATTTGACAGACAACAGCTGTCTTTATTTGAAGCCCCGACAGATGAATATGAGAATAAAAGGCTTTTGGAAACACAAAAGATACTCGGTGAAGATTACCCCTTGGTAAAGCAAGTGATTTTTGTGGTTGCTCAAGAGATTGACAGGAAAATAGTTGGCGTGGAGGCGCGTTTATATAATCGTTTTTTTGAATTAGTCGATAAAGCCGACTGGTCAATGTATGTTTCGAAGGAAGAATATAGTGATCTGGCTGTTTTAAATGAAGATATTGTGGAAAGCATGGATATTATTCCGAAAGTCAAACCCTCGATTAAGAAACGGAAAGAGCATTTTGATCGAGATATTCCAACGAAGAAGCTGGAAGAGAAAGATATTACAGAGGAAGATCAAGGCTAACATTCCTCGATATAAGGAGGAATTATAATGATTCAAAGACAGTTTAATGGTTCTAGATTAAGAGAAGGCAGGATTTATCGTGGCCTAACCATTACAGACTTAGCTAATGAACTTAATGTTAGCAAACAAATGATATCTAAGTATGAAAATGACAAAGCAGTACCTTCTCTAGATTCTCTACTAGTCATAACAAATGTGTTGAAATTTCCTAAAGAATACTTTTATGAAACTTCAGTTGAAGTTAAAGCAGGCAGCACCTATTTCAGATCATTGCTGACAACAGGGAAAAAAGAAAGAGAAATGCAATATGATCGAGTAAAGTACTTAACTATTATTCGCGCGTTATTGGAAGAGTACGTAGATTTCCCTGAACTAGATGTACCTGATTTTTCTGATCGGGATATAGAAAGTGTGGAAGAGGTTGCAGAAAAGGTAAGAGATGCTTGGTCTCTTGGTGATAAACCAGTTAAAGACATTATTTACTTACTTGAAACTAAAGGTTTTGTTATTTCATCATTGTTATTAGGCAATAAGACAATTGATGCATTTGGTTCTCAGCATGAGATAAGTGGGAAGCAGTATTACTCAATAGTGCTCGGAAATGATAAAAAGTCATTTTACAGACGCCAATTCGATGTTGCCCATGAACTAGGGCATAAAGTTTTGCATGATCCATACTTGAATGTTGATGATTTGAGTAAGGAAGAGTTTAAGCAAATAGAGCAGGAAGCAAATGATTTTGCAGCAGCGTTCCTTCTACCGAAGGACAGTTTTTTGAGGGATGTATCCATTCATCCAAATGATCTTATGTACTATAAGCTTCTTAAGAAAAAATGGTGTGTATCCATTGGAGCTATGGTTATGCGAGCCTATAAGTTAGGGGCCATTAATGAAGGAACATATCAGTACATGCAGCGATCTATCAGCCATAAGGGCTGGAGAACAAAAGAACCTCTAGATGATGTAAAGGATTTGAGAGACCCCGTTTCAATGAAGCAAGCTATAGAATTATTAATTGAAAATGATTACATCTCCGGGGATGGTTTTATGCAAAAACTGTCTAAACATTATGGACTGAGCTTGTTGCGTGAAGAAGTAGAAGAGTTGCTAGGACTTGAAGAAGGATATCTAAAGACTGAAGTCTTGTACACAGGTAACATCGTGAGCATAAAAGATAAACTTGATTCGAGATCAAGGAATATGACGAACTGACTTTTTTAAATATATCTGCTGCTTACACTAACATAATTCTTTCATGGCATGAAAACGAAGGAGTTATATAAATGATTTTACCTCCCTTCCTTTCTTTTTTTATCAAGCGATTTCTAGCTTAGCAAATATTGGCCTTATTTCATGAATATATGGATAGCAAAAACTTCATATTGAAAACCATTCTCTTATACGGTAAGATCAACAAACTTTGACCTTGGGAGGGGATTTTATTGCGATGGTAGCCTATACTGGATTAAGCACATTCTGGACGAGAGTTTAAAAGTATATATGAAACTCACAATCAGTTCAACATCAACAAAACTTTCTGTAAAGAAAAATTTAGAAAAAGGCTGTATATTGCTACTATCGTGTGTCTAAGAATGCAGTAGCAGCAATGGGTTGCGGGCTTTATCATGAAGCACTTGAGTGGGTTATAATTTCACATACGCTGTACGTGGAGAGTGCAAAACGCTTGGCATACAAGGGTTTAGATTTAGAGTGAGTAAAAGGAATTGTTGGGAACCAGAAGGAAATGTGATCTATTCACGTCACTATTCTAATGCTTTTTACTCGTTGAATTTATTTCCATTTTTCAGGTATTTATAATCATTTCCGCGCAATTTTGAATAGAAATTGTTGACTGCTGAGAGCTGAGAACTCTCGGTTTTTTTGTTCCTTTTTTAAATATTTTCCTCTATAACAATTCTTCGAACTTAACTCTTGTAAGGTGGACGTATATTTTATATAATAAATACGAACGTTTGTTTCTGTTTTCCGCACAGATACAAGCCCTATCCGCGTTCACAACCATATCACCCAAACCAACAAACAGGAGGCCAAAACTTGTCCACTAATCCAAAACGAAATCAATACCAAATTAAACTGTTCCACTTTAACGAAATCACAGTTCTAGGCGACCAACTTTGTGCGCCACAATCCAGCACTCGTACCATCACCGTATCAAACAGCATCTATCTCGACCAACTCAAGCGAGTCATAGCAGAACGTGATCCTTCCACCGATGTTACTGATGTCATCTTTATGCTCAAAGCTGATCAAATTGACGAAGATGATCCATCTCAACTTGCCTTTTTTGAACGTATGCTGCGAGAGGGCATCTACTATAATGGAGAGAAATATGTCCGTTCGATCAAGTCACCTGCGATGGGACGTACACAGCGCACAGAATTTATCCAAGAAAAGTATGTCGCTGATCTGTATCGACGCATTACACTCGGCAAATTGCCACCACTCACCAATACCCATAAGTGGGAAGCAGCACTTGGTGTGAGTCGTTCAGCAGCACAGCCAGTGCCATACATTCCACGCATTATCGTTATTCCAGATTATGAAAAGGATACAATCATTGAAGATGTATGGAAAGTGGAAAAGTGTGCTGAAGATTTAAAGCAACAGAAGTTGATATTCGATGAAAAGACGAAGCAACGTGAATATTTCGAAGCGAAGAAAGAATTGAAGCCACCCAAGGAAAAATTACATAAGTTAGAACGTATACCGAACAAAATAATCCCGTGGAATGGTCGAACAAAGTCTGTTCCCGATCCAAAAGACTATAAAACATTCAATGGATGGGATAAAGCAAATCGTCGTGTGAAGCTAGAAGCAATTCCTTTTCCTGCTCGTTCAGTTATGTATGATGACGAACTATATCCTTGCTATTCCATTGAGCAAACAGAAGAAATCCCAATCATCGCTATCAATGAAGAGTCCATCGGATTTAAGCGAGTAGAGTATCCACAGTATGAAAATAAGAATGTTCAGTTTTTCGATGGTCAAGGTTTAATGAGCTTCCAGTTTGCCGAGCGTATTGGACAGCACCTTAATCTATCCTACTCACCTAATGCAGTTCAGGGAAGACTTCCATATATTAAAGGTAACTTTATCCGATTCGATCTGTTGAAATGGTTCAAGGAAAATAGCGTGACAGAAATAATAGATGTTTTCGGTGAATTACAGCCGATCATCGACAAACAGGATCGTCCTATTGATCTCATCCTCACCAAATCCTGCTTCAAAGCTTGGCATCAATACAGTGAGGGGGAAGCAAAGCCGAAGTGTTTGTTTGAAAATATAACGGAATATGAAGCATTACTGAAAGTACATAATCATACTCACTTTTGGGTCGCCAATTATGCGAAGCCAGCATACCAGATGAACGCCTACACACCACTGACATACCAATATATTCATGCGTTGAATCTTACACTAAATGATTTATTTAAACTAGCTACGCCTCTAATGGATGTCATCAAACGATTATTACATGGACAAAAAAATGAAGTCCATGGAAACTGGCTTCGAGATATTGCGTACACGAAAGCGTTCCTACATATGCTAGTCCAAGAAGACGATGAACCCAAAGATGTAGATGAAGAACCCGACGAACAGGAAGATAAATTAGAACGGGGCCAGAAGAAACAATTTATCAATGAAATTATCCAATCCATTGATTTGAATGAATTGATGCTGTATGACGGTAAGGTTCGCAAATTCATCGTGAAGCAAGCGATGCTGAAAGTACAGGATATGTTGAAAGGTCGTATCCCTATTCGTGGCAGCTACTTTTATCTAACAAATGATCCGATTGCGTTTATGGAGCATGCCAGCGGAAAACCAGTTACAGGTGTGCTGAAGAAGAACCAGGCTTTTATGAATCGGAAACAGGGAATGCATGCGCTATTTCGCTCACCACTAACCATATTTAATGAAGTGGGCAAGCTAGATTTTGTACAAGTACATAACCGATATATGCGTCATTTAGACAATGTGATTGTTCTGAACTGTTGTGATTTAACACTGGCAAGACTTGGACTCGGTGACGTGGATGGAGATACGGCTTTATGCACCAACGATCCCACCATACTCTCAGCCGTGATCGATGCTCCTACGATCATCAATGAGGATGATAAAAAAGTAGCTGCTCCAGTACCGAATAATATGGACAGTATCGTCAAGATGGAACTGAAAAGTCTACATAACCTGACGGGCAAATGTACGAATGTGAATACGTATTTTCAGAATCTGGCTTTGGAGGAGGGGAACCTTCAATCACGGGTTTTGGAAAACTCAGTCTTAAAATTTCTCCAAGGTCAAATCATTGATGCGACCAAAAATGGACTGGAAGTAGAGATTCCACATGTGCTGGATCGTCTGGCTATCCAAATGCCGTATTTCTTTCGTTTTGCTAAGGGTGGTAAAGCCAAGGATTATCAGCACTCGACGAAATCGCCGTTTAATCAATTTTGCGTTGTGGCAGAGAAGTATATAGATGACAAGTTCCAGATGGAAGATGGCAAAATGGATCAGTCGATTTTGGGCATCGAGAGTACGAGACAACTGTTACAGGATATGAGTAAAATTAGCCAGCCCAAGTTTCTGGATTATCTAGCTCGTATTGAGCCACTGTATACAGAATACAACGAGCAGAAGAAACCAATTGATCATCGCCAAAAGGAATTTAATGAGCTAAAAAAATGGCAACGAGACAATGATACCCGAAAAGCAATCAGCGCGGAATACGCTAGGTTACGAGAGGAATACAAAACTCAGTGTGAAGAGATCTGCCCTTATCCTTTAATACTTGCCAGTGTTGCTGTCGAGATCGCATATCAAACCTACAGAACGTACTCCTTTGCATGGCTGTTTGTAGATGGACTACTGGAAAATCTAAAGCAGCATGAAAATGTATTGAAAAAGGAAGTACGAAAGGTGAACCGGCTCACGAATCGAAATGTGGAAGGTAAGGAGCTTACCGTTGACGCTGGCATCGCTACAATAGATGATCTGGAGTTTCCATTGTTGAATGTGCGGGATGGTGTTTATTCATTATTTGAAATTATGGGACAATTCTTTATCGGGTATGAAGCTGAACGAGAAACCGTAGTAAAAATCAGTAATACGCCTTCTCTGCTGGACGGGAATAGTACAAGACGAACATTGAGGAATTATTCGCTCGGCTTCAGCACATTGAAAAAATCGGAGGAAGAATCGCAGCTGATAGCTGACCAGGTATTAGGTAAGAAATTGTGGGTTCAGGTGGTCGAGTATAACTATGTTCATGTTGTAGATGAGCATGGAGAAAGGAAATGTATAATTCCACGAGATCAGGTTATTCGTCGAGATGAGGGGTTATCCTTACTGGATTTTGACGGAGCGACAATTGAATTTATAACTATCGAGAAAGTCACGAAATCGAGCTTTAAGGCGATAGTCAATATTGAATAAATTGATTCATTGGTCTGTAATGATTTGGCGCCTGTTAACACGGGCGCTTGGGTGACACCTGTTAAAAGGGTGTTCCAAGCTTAACTTGCGGCTTGTCAGCCGGTAGAGAGGGATGTGGAAGAGACTAACCTTTCACATTCCAATCATTAATATATGAGGAGGTCAGATATGGAAAGCCATACAATTGTCATTACCCAGTCTCGGATGGCAGGATGGTTGATGTTTAATCGGTTTCATAAAATGGATGAAAAAGTAGATTTAAAGGATTCAAATCGGAAAGTATTCATATTCAAGGATTCACCTCCATTGAGGAAGGCCATGGAACAATATAACGAATTTAAACAGGTAGTCGATAACATCTATTAATAAGGGGGATCATAACAATATGACAACAGCTTTACAAAAGCACGATGATAAACACAAGTATTATACTGTCCAATTCACCATTAACGGAAAACGGGCGGATGTACGAAAAAATAGCAATTGCAAACAAGTAGAAGCTTGGATAGATGGTATGTGGAAGCCGATTACCAAGGAAGATGTGGATAAGCAGTATCGGATACAGTTTGAATATTCTCCCTATGAATTAGAGTTTTCGTATAATCGTGGCAAAACGTGGTGGACATACACGGACGAAAAATATATGACTGATTCGGAACGAGCGTATTTCAAGAAGGAGATCGCGTTTTTTGAGAATTGGGCGCTTGAACAACGTATTGCAGAGGAAGAACGGAAAGCGAATGATCCTGAA
>NZ_JBSQBM010000047.1:0-12353 GCF_059417685.1 Paenibacillus sp. LT-B23
TGGGTGTGGAACGGGTCTCGTCGGAATGAACTTGTTAAACGATTTTAATTCTATGCTTTTTCTGGATACTTCACAAAACATGATTAATCAAATAAAGCAAAAAATTTCCGATTTTAATATTCAGAATGCAGATACATTATGCTTTGATTTTGAAAAGGAAGGTCTATCGGATCTTCATGCTGACTATATTTTTATGGCTCAGGTTCTGCTCCATATTTATGATGTTGAATTCGTTTTATCCAGATTATTTGATGTTCTAAATGAAGGAGGACATTTATTAATCGTAGATTTTAATAAAAATGAAAAAGTAGTTTCAGATATAGTTCATAACGGATTTAGTCAAGAAGAGCTGACTGACATTATGACTAAAATAGGTTATAGAGATATTCAATCCAAAACTTTTTATAATGGAAGTAAAATATTCATGGGACAAGATGCATCTATGTTTATTCTTGATTCTCGAAAATAAACTTTTAGGCAGAAATCAGCTCTCCTTATAGTCGGGATTCTAAGGTACAACGAAATAAAAGGGCGCCCCTTATGAGACAGCCCCATGCTTCTTGTACAGTCCGAAATCGGATTTACGAGGAAGCCGAAAAAATGCTAAAACGCTACTGACATCCCGTTGTCAGTAGCGTTTTTGTATATTAGGAGCATGCGAATAGCGCAGTGTTTTGGAGATAGGGCGACCTTTCTCAAATCTTATCATAGAGGTGGAATTTATTTATGAGCAATATCAATTGGGAAGTTGATCCGGACCACAGCTCCGTTGAGTTTTCGGTAACGCATTTAATGATTAATAGAATCAAAGGAGTATTCGAGCATTTCCAAGCGATCTTGAGTTTTGACCCCAACGATTTAACAACCATGGGTATTCAGGCTTCCATAGACGCAAATAGTATCACAACTCGCCAATCACAACGAGATGAACACCTGAAGAGCGACGACTTCCTTCATGCAGCTAAGTATCCAACCATTACGTTTCAAAGCACTAGCTGCGTCCTTGCTGGCGAAAGGCAATATGAACTTACGGGCAATCTAACTTTGCATGGAGTAACAAAACCCATCACTTTTCATACCGTTTTTGAAGGACTAAATAAAGACCCTCGCGGCCGGGAACGTGTAGGATTTCATTCAACAGCCAGTATCGAACGCAATGAATTTGGCTTGACATTCAACTCGCATCTGGAAAAAGGTGGGATTGTTGTCGGGAATGAAGTGAGAATCGAACTTTATATCGAGGCAATTAAAATAGAAGATTAGCGGTCCTAAAGGCCATCCTTTTATCGGGATGGTCCTTATTCAAAAACTTGCCGCTACAAAAAGATGCCTTGGCGGCCTCATGTTGAGCCTTCCAAGCCTCCACCCGATTGATCTGGCTTGTAGCATAGCTTGGGGGGAAGAGTTTTATCAACCTGCGTTATCCGACAATACATGGCCATCCCTTCTTTGGTTAGATGAGGCAGTATAAGGCTCCATAGGATGGACAAGATATTTTTCAGCTTTGGAAGAAATTTTTGGAGGAGAATTATTTCCTGTGTGCCATACATATTTATCGATAGTAAAGAAATGGACAAATCTTCATATTGCCCGGCATATGATTCTTCTTTCATAATTCCTTTATTAACAAACCCCTTGAATATGTTGGTAAAAAGCGTATAGAAATCATTAACAACCTTAATTTGCATTTTAGCTATCTCCGGATACAACTTAGGCAATTCTGTAAAACTGGAGAAATAAAAGAAATATTTTTTACGGAATGCATTAAGAATTAAAAACTGCTGATTCAGCCCTTCGATAGAAATCTCTGCTGAGAAATTTAAGTTTTGGTATTCTTCATACTGCATTGCCATAACACCAATCATAAGATCATATTTTTTTTTGAAATAGTATGTCAAATTACCAGGACTTATATGTAACGCATCGGAAATATCCCTCAATGTTACATATGCATATCCTTTTTTATTAAATAATTCAATTGAAGTCTCAAGGATCTTATCCCTTAAATTAATATCCATGTCTATCTCCTTTAGAGCGTTTGTGCTATGCACTTGAAATCAAAAGCATTATATCATAAATTGTTCCTTCAAGCTGAAATAAGTAGCTTGATTAAGAATACGGAAGAATTCGAGAGATAATTTGCGAAAATCCTCTGCCAAGAGTGCCATTCCCAATAAAGACCAGAGTTGAGTTGCTGTATTTGCAGGAATATACTGACTTTAGTACACGTGTACTAAAATTTTTCTGGATAATTATTGGAGGGAGTGAATCCACTTGCAAGAAATCAGAAAGAAACCTAGGAGATATCCTGTTTGATGTTAATGGAATTAAACAGTTCTATGACGAGGTTTCCAGCAAGGATAAGAACCTAGTAGTATATCCAGGGAAAGTTCACAATGCGATTGAACAGGATACAGAAGCACGCTGCTTATTGATTGACTGGTTTGAAGAAAAACTATCAAATGGAGGCAAGCTATGAATCCATTACCTATTGACATTAACGAAAGAAGTAATCACTTTTATGAACTTACTTGGAAAGAAGTGCAGATTCCTATGAGAGACGGGAATTATCTCGCCGCAAATCTTTATCAGCCTAATGTGGATGGGAGTTTTCCAGTAATCATGACGATGTGTCCGTATGGAAAGGATCTGCATTTCTCGCAATTTGCTCCTGCTAATCCAACGATCGCAATAGAATATACACACTCGCAGGATAAAGGGCCCTTAATTAGTTGGGAGACACCAAATCCTGAATTTTGGGTGCCACAAGGCTATACTGTCTTGCGAGTAGATGAACGTGGTATCGGTAATTCTCCAGGAAAGCTGGATATATTATCGAATGCTTTGAAGAAGGATTACTATGATGCAATCGAATGGGCTGGAGCGCAACCATGGAGCAATGGAAAGATAGGACTGCTGGGCATCTCCTATTTGGCTATGAGCCAATGGGCCGTGGCATCCGAACAACCTCCTCATTTAGCTTGTATCATACCTTGGGAAGGTACAGTAGATTATTATGCAGAATTCTGTTATCCGGGCGGAATCCAGGCGAACGGTTTTCTTTCATTCTGGTGGAAGAACGGAGTTTTGGCGCATCAATACAATCCCGATGGAAAATTCTCGGAAGAACAATTGCAAGCCAATCGCACTGATTTCCCGGAGATGGTAAAAAACAATCCATTACGTGATCAATCGTGGACGAATCGATTTTCTGATTTGAGTAAAGTAGAGGTGCCTTTATTATCCGCAAGCAACTGGTTTAGCGCCGGAATGCATACCCGTGGAAATTTCCTGGGTTTTCAGAATGCGGTATCAGAGCACAAGTGGCTTGAAGTACATATCGGGAGCCATGTTGGCGCATTTTACACCGCTCAGGGTCGGGAACTGCAGAAAAAATTTCTGGATTATTGGCTTAAAGGACTCGACACTGGCATAATGAGGGAACCGAAAGTGAAGCTTGCCATTCCTCGCGGAGGCAATAACTACACATGGCGCTACGAGAACGAGTATCCGCTTAAGCGCACCCAATGGACCCGCTTTTACCTTGATGCAAGCTCGAATCTGCTTTCGCAAGAGCCTCCGCAAGCCAAGGCCCGGCTTTGCTATGAAGGCGATAAGGAGTGCGAGTCAAAGCACTGGGCAAAGCCTTTTATGGTGAAAGAATTCTCGAGAGAGGAAAACAATTCAAAGCGTGTTCTGTTTGAAACCGATCCGTTTGATAACGAAATAGAGATTCTCGGGCCTATCAAACTCCGTTTGTGGGCATCGTCAACTACAGATGATATGGACATTTTCGTATCTTTGCGAAATATTGACTCACTAGGCAATGAGGTCGTTAACTCAGGAGCACTAACGGAGAAATTCCCAATTAGCCAGGGCTGGCTGCGCGCTTCCTTACGTAAAACTGATGATGAATTATCCACGGAGTATAAGCCTTATTACACCTTCGATGAGTTTCAAAAGCTGGTTCCAGGAGAAGTCTATTGCTTGGATATTGAGATATGGGATAGCGCAATTGTTGTAGCTAAAGGAAACCGATTGCTCCTGGAAATTGGAAGCCAGAATCAGAGTGGCTGCGCACTGCTGACTCAGACGGGGGATGACAGGGTTTGGGATGCAGACATTACTCTATATATAGGGGATGAATTTGATTCTTATTTATTGCTGCCAATCATACCCTAACTGAGCTCAAGTTGACATGCTTCCCAACGCCCATGTTTCCACAGACAGAAGGAAGTTGGAGAGAATATTCCTTTGGATCGGTGACGATTTATGTGTACCAGTAAGTTGTGATCGCAGAACCGTAACATAAATAGCAGCAAGTTTTTTTGGGAATAATGGGATAAAAGGAGAGATGGAAATATCCTATATCGTTGATTTTAATAATGTGTCTACGGTTGGTTTAGAGTCTTCACCTGTAGTAGAAGCGCTTGCTGGTTTGCGTGCTAATGAAGCCCGTTACTTTATGAACAAATACAAGCATGAATTTACGGTTGTGTCAGCTAGTGAAAATCAGGAGACCCTTGATTATGTGAACCGAGTTCTGAAAGAGCGTGATATTGAGTTTGTGGCCAAACCTTTAGAAACGTCACGTTTTCAAGTGGAAAATATTAAATTTGCTTACGTCTTTTATGAGGATGGTCTTGAGGTCAACGTCATGTATACGGTTGATGATACTAAGAAGCGGGCCGTTGGTTTCAAGCTTTCTGAGGGGATGGAGGTACCAAAGGAGTTAGAAGGGAAGTTTAAGTTTGCTAGGCAGAAGTCAAAACTAGCTGGAACAATTCGGGGATCGTTTTTTGTAATTAAAGGAGAATATTAAAGTAAGCGAAAGCGCAATTGGAGAAATCCATCCACTTTTTCTATTTGCAAAAAAGATGCGAGATCAAAGAAAGGGCTATCCCACAAAAGGATGGCCCTAAATCTTGCCGTTACAGCCATCGCGGTGAACCGTATCATAAGTGAGACGAAAAATAAGTGGGACAAAACCGTTTGAGGCGTAAATGTTTCTAAGGAGGTCGGTTTTTGACAAACGCGGATGAAAGAAGGAGTGCAAACTTAGGCGCGCTCACCAGGAAATTCGTGTTTGCAAATTGCACTAGTCCTTTCCCAAACGTCCCACGCTTGCTATCTGAAGACAGTGAGAAGGAGGGAGGAGCAGAAAACGCTCCATTATTGACGTGGACACCAAATATAGATACATAAATAAGAGGGCACCCTTCGAAGTAGAATGCCTGTTTAAAGTGTTTTAGCCAATTACCTTGGTAAAAATGGTTAACTTAGTTGTTGCACACCTTTGAACCACACAGCTTCGATCGACAAGGTATCCGAGATATTGGTTGTCGGATCGCCATTCACCAATATAAGGTCAGCGCGCCCGCCTACGGCAATATTGCCCCGATCGTTAAGACTAAAGCGACGTGCCGGTTTCGAGGTAGCGGACCGAAGCGCTTCAATTGGTGTGAACCCAGCCTTAACCAGCAATTGCATTTCATGATGAACGCTGGCACCATGTGCAAGGCCTCCGAGATTTGGAACGGGAACGGGGGAGACATCCGTACCGACCAGAATATCCACTCCGGCGCGGTGAAGATCCATCACGTTTTTAAAGCTATTCTCCATATTGCCTTGCGGGAAAGTATTGAAGCTAGAGTTCAAAATATCGATCCATTCCGGATTTAATTTGGAATTTACACGCGAATCATTCGCCAATTCCGATGCAGGATTCCCAAGAATGGACGAGTTTAATACCAAACAAGGAGTCACAAACGCGCCTGAATCGGCTATGGATTTCACCAACTCGGACGTGTATTCGGGTCTGTCGATAAACAAGTGACCCAATCCGTCCACCCCAATATCGATGGCAATCTGCGAAGATTGAGCAGTCAAGACATGAGCCATGGCGATTTTATCGAACTTATGGGCTTCTTCCACGGCTGCTTTTAGAATCTCGTCGCTTAAAACAGGCAGACCGGGTGCAGCCATGACCGTTCCTTCTTCAATCATGATTTTAATATAATCGGCGCCATTCTCCACTTGGGTATGCACATGTTTGATCGCTTCGTCCACAGTCGTCACTTGGGGGACTTCTTCGTGATCGTGAGCGTAAGCGGCCAGCATAGCTTCCCGGTCTTCCTTCGATAACTTCTCCAATTCCTTTAATACAAAATCAGGGATTTCGTCCCCATCTGGCAGCAGTTCATCAGGATGGCCTCCTGGAGCGGTGATTGCTGTACCGGCCGAACGGACATCGGCTACGTCATCCACATTTTTCAACTGGATCGCCCGCCCTCTTTCCGTAAAATCGCCGTTCATTTCGAGTTCTGTCGTAACGCCGAATTTTAAAGCATCCCGTAATCCGCCAATGGAAGTGTGAACATGAGCATCAATCAAGCCTGGCAATAAAGTCATATTTTTCGCATCAATGATGGTTGCGTTTACCGGAAGATTTCCACCTACTGCAATTATGGTTTCCCCTTTGATGACAACATTTCTTGAATCGATAACTTTTTCGCCATCGAAAATACGTGCATTTGTAATCGCCGTAACTTTTTCTAGCGGAAAGTTTTGAGCTGCATTCTTCATTTTGTTAGTCCTCCTCGGAGTTGTCCTTGAATCACTTCGAAGTATAACTGTTAGTTAACTAACAGTCAATAAACTAATCTTTATTTGACATACAAACCCGATCTCTGTATAGTTTATTTGCTTACAGTTAGCTTTCTAATAGTTATAGGAGGTACGATCATGAAGCCTCGCGAGGATACGTCTTATCTGGATTTGTTTCAGATTATCGGCCTTAAGTTAAAGAAAAAAGCGGGCGAGAGCATAAAAGAATTGGGGTTAAACGCTCAACAAGGAAAAATAATCGGTTACATCTACGAGAACCAAGAAACTGATTTAATTCAGAGGGATCTTGCCGATCGGTTTCATCTGCGCGGAGCCAGCATTACAAGTATGCTTCAAGGTCTTGAGCAAAGAGGATTCATCGAGCGAAAAATCCCAGCCAATAATGAACGGCAAAAAAACATTTATGTTTTACCAAAAGCTGTTGAATTAATTGAAGAATTTAATGACTCCTTCCAAAGGGTGGAGGACGAAATCGTTCAAGCTCTTACCGAAGAGGAGAAGCAAGTCTTAAAGGAATTGTTGATTAAAATTAATGAACGCTTATAATGGCAGCGGAGGAATCTACCTTGACCGCCGTTTGAAGCTTCTTGCCAGTAAAACAGCTTCCCGGAATGATTGTCGCCAGGATCACGTTGCCATTATAAGAGTATTCCGGTAACGATAGTTGAATAAAGCGTATCTTAAAGAGAAGGCCATCCCACAAAGGATGGCCTTTAAATTGCCGTTACAGACAGCGCGATGCAACTTCGGTGGCCTTTTGTGTGCATCATTATGAAGACTTGTTCGTATAGGTTGACAATGATAATTGTTATCAATAATGTAAAAATAGACGAGGGTGGGAAACTGACCTTAAAATCGGTTCTCCATGCCAATGCCTCCATGCTTGAACTGCCGAACATTCGGAAAATAATTTGTCCGGTGTCTGACCGGATTGAATTATCCGCTGATTAGTTGGAAGAACTGTGGTAAAAGCTATGCAAAAAGCGGAATTGCTCCTCACCTGATAACTGGGACAGCAGCTTGTTAAATCGTAGGTACTGCTTGTGGTCAAGAGCTGCACAGGATGAACAACGATTGATCTCAGGATTAACGGTCTATTACTATTGAAATGAGGTATGCAATGTGAAAATCGACGTTAATCAGTTAGCAGAGCATCTGGCACACACTCCTTTTCAAGTACAAGGAGTATATCGATACGCTAGAAATCCAGGTGTGCCTCACGCTGACTATACAGATTCTTTTCCTGGATTTGTGTTTCCTCTTACAGGAAAAATTCAATTTCAATTTAATGGCACGCCTTATATCTTTTCGCCAGGAAAAGTTTTGCATGGGGGTGCAAAAATGAAACTAGCCCAACAAGTGTTTGGTAAAACTGACTGGGAATACATCCTGGTTTTATACCGAATATGTAACTCAGAAATAGAAGAGTCAAGCTTTTCGCATCAGCATTTTGAATTATTAACAGGGCAATCTCCTCGTCTTATTGAATTAATTATGCGTCTTTGGCATGTTTATAATCAGCGTGGAGGCATTTCGATGTTTCAGACCGAGATGCTGTTTCGCGATGTACTAAATGAAGCCTTATTATGTGTTGATAATAGGCAAAATAGTTGTGAATCGTATACATTATTCGAACGGGTATCTAATTATATTCAAGAATACTATTATCAAAGCCTTACAATAGCAACGCTTGCAGAACAAAATAACGTTAATCGAAATCGACTTTCTTACGTGTTTAGAAGACATGCAGGTATGGGACCAGCAGAATATTTATTAAAATATCGTATAAACATGGCGCAAGAAATGCTATTTACAAGTGATGCGCCTGTGCAACAAATTGCGCAAACTGTTGGAATTGCTGACCCCTTTTATTTTAGTAGAGTGTTCAAGAAACAATGTGGTATTTCTCCCTCTGAATATCGAGAGAAGTTCATCAATAATCCATGCTAATTTCAGCAACCATCCATTCTAATCTAAAAATTACTTTACTATAATAGTGTCAAATCCAAGAAAACATGATGTTCGAGGAATTTCATATGCAAAAGATTATAGGCCTGTTCACTGTAACGGTATATTGAACATTAAAAATAAGGAGGGATTAATATCCATTACCAAGCTATTAATCTGAATGAGAAGCTATCTAAATTCAACGACTATTGGTCTCTGAAAGTCATTGGTGAAATGAATGACTATCAATTTAAGCTTATTAAAATTGCTGGGGATTATGAATGGCATGTTCATCAAGATACCGATAAGGTTTTTATCGCACTCGAAGGTGAGATGATCCTTGATTTTCGTGATGGTCAAGTAAAAATTTCCAAGGGTGAGATGTTTATTGTCCCGAAGGGGATAGAGATGAAGCCTTCCGCTGAAAAGGAATGCCATCTCATGCTGGTGGAGCCTAAAAGCGTTGTAAACACTAGCGGATCTGAATCCGAATTAACAGCAGCCAATGATACTTGGATCTAGTGCTTGTCACTAGTAAGAGGTAAACCGTATTCGGGATGGCTGGATTTCCAATGTGATTTGTTTTAGTAAGACGGCCTGATTGGGCGATTTGCTCAGTAGAAATGTTGTGTTTGACCCTTGTCTCTATAATGAAGGACATCCAATCAGGGTGTCCTTCATTTCGCTTTATAGATGTTACAGTGAACTGTACCACAAGTAGTGAGATGAAGGGATTCATTGCCTCTGAGACTTTAAGTTTTAGAGGTTTTTTGTTCTTCTTGGTCAGATAAACGACCACGTCTACTTTTACGATATAAACTGGGCGGTTGCCGTTACTAGGACAGGTGTCCCTGCATAGAAATAAGTTGATGAGAAAGGCTTATGTCATGAGCAGGGATGGTGTAAAGTAGATGGCACAAAAGTTGCAAAAGAAAAGTACACGATTAACCGGAAGGATCGTAATTCCGGGCAATCCGTCATACAATACGGCCAGAATGGAGTTCAATAGGCGCTTTTCCAAATTTCCAAGGGTCATTGTTTTTTGCCAACGAACTCAGGATGTGATCAACGCAGTCAAATGGGCTCGTGAGCGGGGCATACGGCTGCGAGTGCGCAGCGGGCGGCATAGCTATGAAGGCTTCTCGGCTGTAAATGGCGGTATTATTATCGATGTAAGCGAGATGAATAAGGTTAAGGTTGATCGAAAAAATAGAGAGGCCATTGTACAAACGGGAAATCCACTTGCCCGTGTGTACAAAAAGCTGTGGGATAAGCGTGTGGCCATTCCGGCCGGGACTGCGCCCGACGTAGGCGTAGCTGGGCTTACCCTGGGAGGAGGCATTGGACTTCTTTCCCGCAAATATGGACTTACGTGCGATAACTTGAAACAAGTGAAGATGGTCGTAGCTTCGGGACGGTATGGGGCAAAGACGATTGTGGCAAACAGAAAGAAACATTCCGATCTGTTGTGGGCATCACGAGGCGGAGGGGGAGGTAACTTTGGTGTTGCTACAGAATATACATTTCGGGTTAGACCGATCTCATCGGTATCTATTTACAGTATTACGTGGAAATGGAGTGATCTTGAGAAGGTGTTACCGGCTTGGCAGCGCTGGGCCCCGTCTGTCACGAACCGCTTAACCTCAACAATTGAGATGGCTGCCAAGCAGGTGGGAACCATTGTATCTACTGGGCAATTGCTTGGCGGTGCAGAGGAGCTGCGTCGATTGGTTAGACCGCTCTTGCGAGCAGGGACTCCGGTGAAGGTGATGGTGAAGACAGTACCTTTTATTGAAGCAACCAAATTTTTTGCCGAATCGGACCTGAATTTGGAACCGAAGTTTAAAATAACCGGGGCCTACGGGTTCCAAGCTTTGCCGCCTGGAGGAGTACGAATTATACGTGACTTTTTATCCAAAGCACCCAACAGGCATTCTAGCGTGTGGAGTCAAAGCTTAGGTGGTGCAGGAAGCGCGGTGAGTCGAGTATCGCCTACTGCAACGGCCTATCCTCATCGGAAGGCTGAGACAATCTACGAACTGTCAGCCCGCTGGAGAAACAACGGGGAGCAGGAGCGGAATATTCAGTGGGTGGAAAGGTTTCGCAGAGCGTTACGTCCCTTTGTTAAAGGGGATTATGTGAATTTTCCCGATCTGCAGATTAAGAACTGGCCCAAGGCGTATTATGGCGTGAACTTTGGCAGATTGAAGCAGGTGAAACGAAAGTACGATCCTCATAATGTGTTTCGTTTTGCTCAGAGTATTCCAGTGGATAAACAGGTCAGAAAATGACAATACGCACATCAGATCGAAATTGCTAAAAGAGCTGACAGATGCAGCTCCTTTAGCAATTTCGCTGATAGAGACGTTAAGCTGAACCTTCATAAGTAGTGGCAAGTTTTTTTGGCGGAGATCGGACAGGCTCCTTGCTGGGCAAGGATTTTCGCAGGTGCATTTAAGCGGCTCCCTTCAGATTTGACTTGCGTCGCGCTGGCTTTTCATTATTTTCCTCCTCACTATATGTTGGTTAAAATGATCTGCGTTTGATGAGTTTAGTTAGATTCCATTCATATGGACTTTTTCTGTGGTACTCTAAGGTGGTTCAGTGGTGACCTTAAGAGAAGATACAATGGAAACCTACTTAAAGATACATATAATTCTAAAGAGGTAAGACCCATAGAAAAAATAATAAAATTGCTGGATAAGCAAACAAAGGAAACCTGGCTATGGTCAACAGGAGGGTTCAAATATGTGGTTTGGGAAGAAAGAAACGCAACTGGATCGAATAAAAAATAAACTGAGTCAAGCCATGCGCAAAGACGCGGATTTCTCGGTGTTTGGAGCATCCTCACATCAATACAAGGTTAATGAGAAGCTTACTGCAAAAGAGCTGGCGGACTGGCAAGCCCACAATCAGGTCACACTTCCTGAGCCTTACGCGCAGTTTTTAACGAAAGTCGGCAACGGAGGCGCCGGACCCTATTATGGAATTTATCCGATTGAAAAGGCAGCTTCCTATACCGAGCGCCAGGCACTCCTTGCAAAATCCGTTCTGCATCCCGGGATGACCAAAGAAGAATGGAACCATCTGATTGAGCCCCTGACCAAGGAGGAGGACATCCCCGATGAGGAATACGACGACACCTGTAATAAGGTGTTGGGCGGCATGTTGTGCATAGGCACCCAAGGCTGCGAATACGACATGTATCTCGTACTTGAAGGGAAACACAGGGGGAGAATTGTGTACACCTCCGATTTTCATCCCGATCATCCCTTTTTCTTTGTCTATGAAGACAGCTTTCTGGACTGGTACGAGCGCTGGCTGGATGAAATTATTCTGGATTATGATATCGGGTGGTTTGGCAGTCGAATGCCGGGTGATGAGAACGCGCTGATCCAGATTTATCAGAGCGCTCCAAACGAAGAAATCCAAGCCAAAGCGCTTGATGGAATGTTCAAGTTTAAGAAAGTCTCTCAGCCAACCCTTGCTTTTTTGAAAAATATTGCGGAGCAAAGCCCAAAAAATCGTACCACAGTAATTTGGCTCATCTGCAAAACTTCTTTTGACGCGGGTAGAAAATATCTTCTGGAGCTGTTGCAATCAGATGGATATGAGGATTTTCTGCAAGCTTTACAGATTCTACATGCTTCCAGTAAAAATGCGGATTTAACGGAATTTATTCCAGTGATCTTGCAAAGGCTTGACAGGATTCACGACCCGGAAATCTTGCGTTATGCAGGGAATATCTTGGAAGATAACGGTGCGATTACTCTCCAGAA
>NZ_JBSQBM010000048.1:0-9581 GCF_059417685.1 Paenibacillus sp. LT-B23
AACAAAAAAGCATCTCCAACTTAGTTGGAGATGCTTTTTTGTTCCATAAGAATTATTTCATCATTAGTCTTCAGAGATGATTCAACAAATTTCGCTTTGATAGACACTCTTACTTGCTTAGTAGTTCCATGCAGTCACTCGCTTCTATCATACGTATTCTAGAGGCCTCTCCGATCTCATTGATGCTGGGTTGATAGTTCGGGACAGTGCACCTATGCAAATACTTTACGTCCTGATTCATCTTCAATGAATTCATATAGAAGGCAACGTAATCTGAGTGCTACTTATGAGGTTGTATATTCGGCTAATGAAGCTCTTAGAAATACGATTTCTCGTCCGATATCTTTCGGCTTAATTGCACCGAGAATTCTATTTTCAACCTCAGGTGTCCAATATATTTTCAGCCTTCCTCGAGCTCTAGTAATGGCTGTGTAAAAAATACTATGGGTTATGTGGTCTTCAACTTCATCAGTGATAACGACTTTTACAGAATTGAACTCTAAGCCTTGTGCTTTATGGATTGATACTGCATAAGCAACCTGAAACGGTACAAGAGCTGTTGATGGTACTTCAAGATTTTCATCAACGTGTCTATGGTCGTCGACTATGAAGCGAATTACTGAACGTCCTGCTGCCGAATTCTCTAGAAGTTCAAAATCATAGGGCATAGCCTCCAGCCCGTTAATTGATTTATCAACTTCAATATCAAACTGGATTTTACCTTCACCAAGTTCGATACCTACTATCCAGCCTTTTATATTGTTATAAATCAAGGGCGTGAAGCGATCAGATTCGTTGAACAGTACCGGATCACCAACTTTATACAATTGGAGTCCCCATGGGACAGCAAGGTTAGGATTTGCCTGTTGAAGGAACCGATTAATATTATTTATTCCATAGAGCCCGTCATAATTTAGGCATAAAATAATTTCATCCAGTTCTGAAGGTGTAAATATGGAAGCATCCAGAGATGTTGAATACTGGTTTCTAGCTATTGTTTCTACTATTCTATCATCCATACCACGAACCCTATCCCATAAGGTCTGCAACTCCTCATTGTGGCTTCGGTAAGGTCTTGTAAGATGATTAATTGATGATGCCGGTAAAAAACCTTCTGCCGCATTAAACCAGTTTCCAAATTGGATAGACTCAATTTGATAAATATCACCTACCAAAATAAGCAGCTCAAAGTCGGCTTTTTCTAAGATTTCTTTCATATCTTTGTATTTCGTACATCCAGGCAAATTTTCCTGTCTTATTATTTATTGTATATAGGCTGAAGTTATTACCAGACGGAGTCCCCGGGTTTAATATGACAAGCTAAGCAGTACGGTTAATATTGTCTTGAGGATTGTAACCTAGTTCAAAACTCAGATAATCAAATTCTTTAGGAAGAGTATGTACCCACTCCTGCTGTAGCCCTCCATGCTCCTCAAAACTTAAATCGGTATCTTTTGCATACATCTGATTAGTATTCGCTAGAAGCAAAGTTAAAACTACGAAAACTGCCATTAACATTTTGAATATCATACCTTTCAATATAGGCACAACCCTTCTCTTATCATATGTTTACTTCTATGTAAACGAAAATATTAATGTGATGAACAGTAAAGATTCTGAATCAATTTAGTTTCTTATTAGAATATATACCTATTCTAAGTCCGTTAAGTAATAGGGGTAAATCAGTGTAATTGTTTACTTAGAAGGTCGCACAATAGATCCAAAATTGAAAAGTGACGTAGATCCATCAATTTTCAGATCATAATCGTTTTTGTTTGTAGAAAGTGGAATGTCTGTATAATCCTCATACCTCATCCCCTTTTTCAATTTAGTAAGAAAATAATTTATGTATGGATCAAACATGACCTGGTCGTATTTGTCGAATGTCTTTAGAGTAAACTCAAATTTCACTCTGATGGAATACTCTCCAAATGTATTAGATCTCATGACCATCGATGGTTCAGCAATAAGTGAACCTTTAATAGTAATTTTGTTACTCTTTACGTACTCCACGTATCTTCTCTAATCAGCGAGCCACTTTCTAGCGGATTGATTTGCATATGAGAATGTTTCATTCGCCCAGTCTTCGTTAATCGTTCTATAATCGACATTCAAAATATGATCATAGTAGCTTTCAGTCGTTTTCTTCCACAGATCAAGTGTCGGTTTTGAATTGTAGGCCAAATCTGTACTTGAAAGCTTGGTAGAGGTGGTATCTATTGTTTGGTAGGACTTCATTTCATACATTTCATTCGGATACTCTTCTAAGATATAGGGATAGTCTTTTGCATTGGGTTTACTCCAATCATTGGCTGGAAAATCAGACTCGCTGTATAGTCCATTTAGCTTGGCTGATTTAACATAAACGTCGTACCATAGACCACTACTCGAGTTTGAATGAACCTCCATTCCTAATGAACCCGCGATAAGCTTCAAAAATTCTGCGCGCGTAACCTGATTATCAGGATGAAACCGTCCATCTGGATAGCCACTTACAGTTCCTTGCTTAATCGCATTTAAAATAGTAGATTCCGCCCAATGCTCCGTGATGTCGGTAAAAAGATTCACTACATTTTGATCAATCTCCTCTCCTTCTACTACTAGGATTGGCATGCTTTGAGTGGTATCTATAGAGACCGCACTATTTTCCAAAGCATAAGCGGTAGCATGGAGAGTACCCGTTGTTAATAACAGAGTCACACACTTGATGTTAGAAGAAATTTATTCATGTTTCCCTCCTCGTTTCTACTAAAGATGTAGGTAATCCATTCCAATAGTAACGTGTAGGGAGATTCGGTGTCCAACATATTACGAAAAAACGTTATGAAGTTAGTTTAATGAATTGAAGGGCAAGATGACGATTATATATACGCCTAATCGGCAATAGGAACATGTTCTTGTCCAATACGGTAATCGGACTATGTTCTTCTTGTCCTTGGCTCGGGACAAGAACTTGTACCGATAAAATAAAAAGCCGCTTAAATAGCGACTTCAATGGCACCATGTTCTTGTCCCTCGACATTAAACGCGAAATTAACGTATTGGCATCCTTTTGATTTTATTGATATGCGTAAAAAAAACGCAATGTTCTCCATGAGTATGAAAATACCGCTCAAGCGTTATTCAACAACGCTTAGACGGTATCCAGTAATTGTTCTTGATTTCAATATCGGGGTGGTCGGCTGAGACAGCATGACCAACCAAATCGTCGTTGGCTTTTCGTTTACGCCCTTTATTAGTGCCTGTGCTCCCTCTACTCTCGCTAATTTTATTCCTCTACGGCGATGCCTGCAGCTCTTAAGTGCCCATAGGCAACAATTTTACTAAACTGAGATGAAACTTCATCTGCAGGAAGGGGTTTATCGTTTCTAATCCACCAAATTACAATCCCCATGAAAGCCGATCCGAGGTACTCGATCAGCAATTCCTTGGATATCGCTAGTGTGGAGTTTTCCTTATCAGGTTTCCACCCCTCAATTAATTTATCATTAATGATATTCTCCATTTTCGCTTGAAACTGGTAGATTCGATTCTCTTCAATTAACATGGAACGGTAAAAGGTCATATTTAGGGAAATATGCTCCAGTACAGTTTGCATGACTGTCTCGAGTAGAGAAATGCTGAAAAGATTCATGCTGATCGGACAAAGAACGACTGCATCCTTTAAATCGCTTAACAGTTCATTCATGCATGTATCTAATAAATCAGGCTTGTTTTGGTAGTGGAGATAAAAAGTATTTCGATTGATCATAGCCCGATCGGCAATATCCTGGATCGTTATGGCCTCGTATCCTTTTTCCTGAATAAGCTCATAAAACGCCTTTCGAATCGATTGTTTCGTGCGCAGTATTCTTAAGTCGGTTTTTTTATTCAATGTATTCGTTCCCCCTAAATTTATTTAGGTCGTTAAGCGACAAAGTTTTATGAAGTTGTCTGTTATCCATCATAGCTAAAAATATTGAATATTGAGCGTTATATTAACCACTATTATAATAAGCATCAGATAAATAAACAACGTTTTGTTCATTATTTATCTAATGACCAAAAAAATTCCAAGGAGGATTTACCAATGACATTCAACCATCAAAATGAGCTTGTTCGTAAGACAGTCGCCGTGCTGGAAAGTTTTGAGAGCGGCAATCCCGAAGCGATTACGGCTTACGTTCATCCAGATCAATATATTCAGCACAACCAGGCCTTACTCGATGGTCGTGAAACCATGCTTGATGCTCTTGATCATTTAAAGGAAATTGGTACAAAGGTAAGCATTAAGCGGGCTTTAGTTGACGGAAATTATGTGGCTCTTCATTCTGTATATCATTTTCACGGCCCTAAAATCGTATTTGATATCTTCCGTTTTGAGAATGGGCTAATCGTTGAACATTGGGACAATTTGCAAGAGATGGTGGAAAAGACACCAAGCAATCATACAATGATTGACGGACCGGTTACGATTAAGGATATCGACAAGACGGAGGCCAACAAAGCATTTGTCAAAAGCTATGTTGAAAACATCTTGCTCGAAAAGAACCCTGACCTGCTTGCCTCTTACTTTGATGGAGATACCTACATTCAGCATAGTCCTCATATTGCAGACGGCCTTTCTGGTCTTCACGCTGCTTTGCAGGCTCTGAAGGAGAAAAAAGTTGAGTTTCAATATACTCATGTCCATCAAGTTATCGGGCAAGGCGATTTTGTTCTTACCGTGAGCGAAGGTCAATTTGATGGTCAACATACTGCTTTCTACGATTTGTTCCGCGTACAGGATGGAAAGATCGCTGAGCATTGGGACGTATTCGAGGCCATTCTGCCGGAAGAAAAACGAAAAAATACGAACAGTAGATTTTGAAGTTTGTGTAGCTGAATCGCAAGAAAGACATCGCCGAATTTATTTACGGTGATGTCTTTCGCTTCACGAATGTACTTGAATGGAAAATTTTAAAGTCCAATGGATACAGGAGCGTTGCTTCAGCAACGCTATTTTTGTTCATTGCAATGAAGTGATGAGGGGAAGAAAATCATGAAAATATTGACACAAAAAATAATGTGGCTCGGATTAGTGCTCGTCCTGATCGTGCTGACCGTATTCGGGATAGCGATGATGGGATCGGTGCAGGGATCGAAGCCCAAGGAGCTTCCGGTGGCCCTCGTTATCCTTGACCGGCCGGCGGATCTGTCGACTGGAGGAACGATTTCGGTTGGGGAAATGATTCGGGAAAAGTTGGTGTCAGACCCGGCAATGCCGTTCGTTTGGCATATCGTGGATTCCGAGGAAACGGCTCGGGAAGGATTGGATAAACGCGAATATTACGGAGTGATAGTGATTCCGGCGGATCTGAGCAGCGGTTTACTCTCGTTAGCAACTCCCTCACCGATTCATCCTAATGTGAAGATCATCGCCAACGAAGGGATGAACAGCCAAGCCTCGTTGGTCGTAAGACAGACCATGAGGCAAGCGATGCAAATGATAAGCGAGGAACTGTTGCAGCTGATGCTTGAGCAGATCGGGCAGCAAACGGAGCAAATTCCCGTTGAATCGGCTACAGCTTTAATGACACCGGTGACCGTTCAGGAGGACGTCGTGCATCCACCGGGAGTGAATAATGCGTCGGGGAATGCGCCGGGTTTGTTGACCCAGATCATGTGGATCGGCAGTCTGGTGACCGGGATAGTTTTGTTCCTGGCTAGCCAGAAGGCGGTCGCCGCGGGTTCAAGGAGATGGACAGTAAGTGCGCTGCAAGCTATCGTGGGACTTGCGACCGTTGGTATAGCGTCAGGCTTCACCATATGGATGGCTTTGTCGTGGTACGGCATGGAACTAGCGAACGCGAGGGAGACTTGGTTCTTCTTATGGTTGGCTGGATCGGCGTTCTTCTTGTTGCAATCTTCATTGCTCAATTGGATCGGATTTCCGGCTATGCCTCTGCTCGTACTGCTGATGTTCTTCTCCATGCCGCTGCTGAGCATGGCTCCGGAGTTCTTGTCGCAGACGACGCGAGATTGGATCTATTCGTGGACGCCACTGCGGTTCGCGGCAGAAGGGCTGCGGGAAGTGATGTACTTCGGAGGACTGGACGCGGTCGGCTCAAACGCCTTCGTTTTGTGGGGAGTCGCCGTGGGATTTTTGGTCCTGCTACTCGCTTCCGGATTTAAGGCCGGTCGAACGACAGAGGCGCCCCCTACTTCTGTTACAGAAGATTAAAATATGGTAAGAACAAACAAAGTTGTGTTGTCGGTATTTGGTTCGGTTAGTGTGGTTCGATATTCTCCATCATGATACTATTTAGATAATTACCTAATCCGAAATGACACCAAGTTCTTGTCCCTCGACCGTTCCCTACCCTTTGTGGTGTGTACGATATCATCGATTGAATTTCTCCTTTAGCACTATCATGCTGATAAGGACATACGCATTTATTAAGTATCAATTCATTTTTACTTAAATGGTAATACTCAATGCTGCTTGGAGAACTGCTGTAATCAATGAGCCTGTGTGAGGAAACTGTATCATTTCGAGGGAGCTTAACAAAAGCAGCCGATCACGATGATCAGCTGCTTTATCTTATTGAGCTATCGTTTCCCGTTAATTGAATACTGGCCTTAATACGATTTCTTTACCCTAAAAGAGTCTCGTGGACTCCATGAAGTTAACTGATTCAGCAGAGCATATCCTTTTCCTTTTTCTTCAATTGCTTGAGCATGGTTATCCAGATCCTTAAACCTGTCACCCACAGCGTCAAAGCAGAACCGAAACCGATAAAAGTAGACCTCGCAATCAGAGATACATCGCCCAAAGTGGTATTCAGTGGTATAAACAAAGAAATGATGCCTAGAATACTGAGCACTATACCTGTACCATAATAAAAATTCTCTCGAAACAATCGCGCTAAAGGAAAAAAATGGACTCCGACAATGATAGCCATGATCGGGAAAAAGACTTCAAAGCGATCAAATAAGTTACAAAGCACACTTGCAATCAAGATTGCCAGACCTTCTAAACCACAGATCATACCAAATTTCCGATTAACTTTATTCCTCATTTTCCTCTCTTTCGGTGTAGTGACATGGTTCACGTTACGTGCTTTCCCAAATAGCGAAATAGCTCCGATTAGCAACGTTAATGTCACAATACCTGAAAGAACAAGCAGCCAAGGAGCTCCCAGTTTATTTGAACCAATAATACCAATTGCAGACCAAAGCGCTCCAAAAAAAGTCATGAACATTACGCCATTTGCAGCTCCAAAGACAGCAGCTTTCGGCAGTTTTACTAAATATCCCATCCTAACCATTTCTCCTACAATTCAAATTTTAACCACTTTTAATGTACCATAAATTCTCTTTCAGGAATGCAATGTTAAATTGCATCTCCACACTTGGTGAAGATTAATCTATGGTTCTAAGCATGGCTAACGTATTAAATTGGAACTATCCTGTACGTTTAGGATGCAAATACTAAGCGTACAACCCCTTTACAGTTGCATGCTCTATTTTTATGTCTTTGTAAACCTCAAATATCCATCTATTCCTCAATCTGGATAACTACTGATTTCCAACTACAAGTCGGAAACTGTACTTGTTGATACTCAAAATATTACCCCGCTAACTGCTTATATTCATTGAGACCATATGAAGCTAAGGTTTATTTATACACAATGTAATCAAATTTTTTAAAGGTCTTCCACACCATACTGTTCAGAGAGCCGAAGGCCAGTCTGGGGACAAAGCTTACCGTTCAGAGGACCTGCTCAAGATGCCAGCAACAAGCTTCGAGTAACGATCGTTTCACCTGGATCCACACAATTGGATTCCCTGGACGCCATAAAGGACTCAGAGTTGAAAGAGCCAAACTCGAAGCTTATCAGAACATTGGGTTATCCCCCCTACTCTATCGCTAAAGCTATTGCGTTCGCAATTGAGCAACCAAATGGCGTGGATGTAAGTGAAATAGTGGTCCGCCCCACAGCGCAAATGTCCAGGGACATCCTCATTAATGATCAATAAGGATCAGGTGCCACCTCATTACGAAATTTCTTGATCTCCGCAAAAAACTCAAAAATGCACCTCCAATTGTTAGTAGTGGTTAACAATTGGAGGTGCATTTCATATCCTTTAGCTTCTTTTATATTACATGAATGATTAATATCAATCCTTAGGCAATTCATTAAAGAAAGCGACATCTTCTATCGGTAATCTTACCGTCTGGTGTCCGGGCTTCACCGCCTTACCGATGGCGATAAGCATAACAGGAGCGTATCTCGCCGGAATATCAAACTCTTCTACAAATTTTACTTGGTCAAATCCGCCCATCGGGACCGTATCAAAGCCTTTTGCACGGGCGACAAGCATTAGCTGCATGGATACCAGTCCACTATCAATAAATACTTTTCGGAGTACATTTTCTGGAGGCATACTCGCGAACAGTCTTTGGTATCGCTCCACGAATGATTTAGCTGTCTCTTCAGGCATGTACCCCGCATCGACCGCCATCCCGTAAACTTTCTCGGCCAATTTATAGCCTTCCAAATCTCCGAGTATCGCAATGACAGCTGAAGCCTCAATCACTTGCTGCTGGCTGTTGGCGATCGGAAGCAGTTTTTGTTTTAGCTCCTGCGAGTCGATGACGAGAAACCTCCACGGCTGGAGATTGGCGCCAGAAGGAGCCAGTGTAGCTAGCTGCAATATATCCTTCATTTCGTCCCGTGAGATCTTTACTTCGGAATCATAGTACCTTACAGATCTCCGATCTTGAATAACATCAAAAAAGTGCGCCTCCACCTTCTGTGACGATTGTTCAACGGACATGCTTCTCTCCTCCTCATAATTACCCTGCCCCAAGTTGGCACAAGATGTTCTAAATAATTAGTAGTAGACCTTCAAAACAAATTCAACCATTGCAGTTAAATAAGCTTTATTGTTACTATAAATTATTTAGTGTATACTTTAAAGTATACACATTATTTTTATATAGATCTATAAATCAGACTAACTATACTATAGTAAGGAATGATTTTGTGGATATAAGCAAAGAGGACGAACAATGTCTCATCTCCATTCGCGAGGCGTTGGAGGTTGTTCGCGGAAAATGGGCTATCTTGGTACTCACCTTACTTAGTCTGGGTCCGCAGCGATTTAATCAGATGCGAAGATATTTAGACAATGTCAGCATCAAGTCTTTAACGGATGTCCTGCGTCATTTTGAGCGGCATGAAGTCATCAACCGCCAGGTGTTCCCTACCTCACCTGTTACTGTTGAGTATTCGCTAACAGATAAAGGAAGGGCGTACATACCTGTACTTCGGGAGATGCGCATATGGGGTGAAACCTGGGGAGGAACATCGGCAGGCGTTGATGATGACGAAACCCCGCTTGGGTAAAGTAATAGTTTAGACTGGCTCTTAAAAATGAAACGGCAACAGCTAGGGACCAGAAAATAAAGTCTTTGTTATGGTCTTAATACAGTATTAAGTTCATGTGATTAATGTTTAGATTTGCATCTAATCGGCAATCGGACTATGTTCTTGTCAATTCCGGTAATCGGTACAAGTTCTTGTCCTTGGCTTGGGACAAGAACTTGTATCGAT
>NZ_JBSQBM010000049.1:0-9310 GCF_059417685.1 Paenibacillus sp. LT-B23
GGGGGTTTGACCATTATTTGACATAATTACTTTTAATCATCAGAAACAATAAATTTTCTCCTTACAAAATCAGTTTGAATTAAAACTTTGATTGTTTACAGTATGCAATATCCCTTTTGTCCAGTAATCATTTGACCATACATAGTCGGCTCGAGGTATATCATCAACAAGATAATTTGCAGCCCAGGTACGGAAACCAGAACTATTTGTTTGAATAAAGTATCTAAAGAGTGAATATTCCCCTCTCGCTTTGGATTCCCCAGAATCAATTATGTCCACCAGCCAGTATCTATCTCCACCCACATACTTTAGTTTGCAGCTCAAGGATTCTATACGTGAAACATTGTATGCCAGCTTTAACCAGTTACTTGCGGCACTAACCTTCTTCTTGACCCCGTCCTCATTAATCTCTTTCACGACAGTAACTTCGAAAAAGGATTTGAATTCATCTTTATATGAATAATAGTTCTTACCAAAGATATGTCCGAAGTATTTATTATAAATCTCTTTTGAAAGACCTAATTTGCGACTGGAAAGACGCCCCATTGCCGTTGCGAAGACATGTACTTTCCCATCAAATTTATCACGGTAACTCCCTGACTCCGTTCTAGCTAAGCGTTTCAGCTCCAGTTTAAACTGATTTATCATGCTGAAAAATGGAAGGGTTGGAACCAGTTGCTCTAAATTTTCTAATACGAGTGGGCTAAGTTGCCCAATTTCTGCACACTTCTCTTTATAAGTGCTATTTGTAATCTCGGGGAACAATTTGTTGAAATCATTATCTTCAAAAGCTTTCTCAAAACTCCGATTGATTTGGTCACGATACTTTTGAAACTCTTTTGGTAATCGAACCTGTTCATTAAACATTGAAAGATATGTAACATAAGTGCTATTGTTTGAGATAAAGCTAGCACATTCTTCAACAGCATCTACCCGTCCAACATCACGCTTTGACCAATCATTGGACTGTTCTTTAGTATAAAAAATATGATCCCAAATACCCCTATCTTTTAATAACCACTCAATTACCTTTTCCTTCTCATCGTCATTTTGCGAAATACTTTGTTTTAAGTGGCTCAACTCATCACGAATATCCTTTAACAAGACTTTCTCTGCTTCTAACCTGTTCCCTTTAAGTTCTTCGTCCAGAGAAATTTCCCGACAGAACTCATACAGATCAATTAAATTCTCATCTGTTAAAACAGGAGCTGTATCACTAGTCACTCCTTCTGTTTCTGATAGATTCGAGGGAAAATCTCTTAAGACAAGGCAATCGTAAAGCTTACTTATCATATGATCTTCTAACAAACCAGAAATACGAGCAATATACTTCTCATAATCATTTTTCAATGTCGTGTAACTTATTAGTATCTCAGGTGACAAAATTGTATTCCTTGATGGTAAATAACTTAACAATGAACCAAGGCAAGTATTAACGGCACAGTAAAAGTTAAACGTATTTGTATCGAAATACTTAGAACTTATGAGGAAACAGTTATAGATCGCTTCACTCTGACTATTTAATCGATCAATCCGACCGTATCGCTGTTCTAAAGCAGATGGATAGGCAGAGACATGATAATTTACAATATGATTATAGCCCGGCAGATTAATACCTTGCTCAGCAATTTGATAAGTTAAAATTAACACTGTAGGCAAGTCGGTCAGCTTTGAAAAATCCGCCAACTCTTGTGGATTACGTCCAGTTACGATATAGTATGTCGGCCTGTCCGGTAACTCTTTATTAGACTTTACGAATCCAGCTGATTCAAGATGGTCTCCAATAACATCGGCTTCTTTTACCACGTATCTGGTGAATATAACAAATCGATTTTCTTTGGATTGATCACAAAGATCTCTTAGTTTTTCTACTAAAACTTCGTTCTTGTTACTATAAGATTGGTACTTCCAAGTTAATGTTTCATAACGTTTCGCCTGAGTCTTTTGATACCCCTCAGTCTGGAGAGACTTAATGGTATCTTTGAAGTATCGTGTTACCGGAAATTGAACATCAAACTGGCTACAAATCAACTCTTCAGGTTTTTTACCTAATGTCTGCAATTTGGCAATCCAGCTGTCATCGACTTTCTTTTGGAGAAGGGCTTCTGCGATGCGAGGGTATACAATTAAGTCAGAGACATGCTGCTTTATCGGTGTAGCTGTTAGGAAAACAACCTTTTGGGCTGTGATATTTTCAATTAAATTACGGTGACGCTGCGTTTCTTGACTTAAAAACAGGTGAGCCTCATCAATAATCACTAATCCATAATGCATTTCAGACTTAAATTTTGAATGGTGGTTGTTTACTACTTTGACCCTTTCACGATATTCTTCGAATGGTAACTTATCAAACCAGTCACTTATAAACTGCCCATTAGGTCTTATATCACTCGGTCGTGCCAACGCATTTGTAGTAATCACTAATACCTTTTCATCAGGATATTGCTCTAAAAAGTCTAATGCCATTATTCCGCTGCTAATTGTTTTACCACTGCCAACTTCATCAAATAGATAAATAACGTCATTATTGTTTAGTCGTTCAATGTTTGCAAACTGAATTGGATATAGATCCACTACATTCGGATTTAATAAATTTAACCATTTCTTCTCAACAGTCAAAGTCACAGTTGTCCCTCCTCGTGCATACCTTACAAGTCTATCTCTGTAAGTATTGTTGTTCTTGTTTACTTACAAAATTCTACATAGAAAATCAAATCCCTCCAAAAGACCCAGTATTTTTTTCATGAAGACCCATATCAATGAATCATCTGTCGAACTAGTGTAGCCGATTTACTTCTGTATCAATAAATTGAAAATATCACTCTACCCTCCCATAAATCACCTGCTTATCCCCATCAAACAAATTCCGATAAACCACCTGCCCACGGCTGGAAGAGGCATCGACTACCTTTCCATTCCCTGCATAAATACCTACATGCGTTATATCCATAAAACGACCATTGCGTTCATAGCTCCAAAAAACCAAATCACCCGGAGCTAAATTTTCATATTGAATTGCAAGATTATTATCTACAATATAACGGGCCTGTTCTGCCGCGGTGCGTGGCAACTGAATATTTAACTGCTTATAAACCCACTGTACAAGGTAGCTACAATCTGTGTAGCGATCCATCCCAGCCTTGGGCTGGCTATATGGGTCACCCAACCGGGTCAATGCCAGCTTAACAGCCTCAACTCCATGCTCCCCTTCTGACAAATCTCGATAAACCAGATCAAGCTCCTCTTGAGATAAGCCTGTATCACCGTTCTTACCTAATAGTGCAAACATAAGCGGCCTGAATTCTTCTGATAACAACTCCTTCATAAGTTAATCCTGATTATTAGTAAAGCTGTAGGCTGTTGATTGGTCCTCTGCTGTTCGGCTTGTAATCGTTATATGGAGGACAGTTTCATACGTTGTAACCGTTGTATTTTGCATGCTCCCATCCTCCTGCTCTACCACCACTGTCTCCTCATGCTCAATCGTTTCTAGCTCGTATTCAATTTGATTCATATCCCAGAAGACGGAGCGAATGGCCTCCACACGAGTCGCATCAATTGTGACCACATCCATTCCATTTTCAGTATCCATCACTGTCTTGACTGCAAACACTGCTATAATATCACTCCAGTTATCTACACGAGTATTATCTGCACTGCCAAGATAGTTTATCTCCTCACGATCAACGGAGCCTGCATTTTGCCGAATTTCTTCTAGTCGATCAGTAAATTCAGTATCCATCTCTTGAACAACCACTGACAAGGGCTTTACGTCATTATCCGTATTCTCATCAGAGAAGAAAATGCCATAAGGGGATGCAATGAGATAGGCCACCGCTAATACGATGCACATCAGCATAATTACTGAACCGCTCACTCCTAATAAAGCCATTATTCCCTTGACTGCCAAAGCAGCAGCCTTTACTACGATGCGAATGATACGAAGATTAAATCGGGTCATAGCCTGTATTCTTTGCAGATTTCTCCGAGCAAGTGCTGCCTGGTAAACCGCTTGCTTGGCTTGCTCCATGCCACCCTTTTGCTGAACTGAAGCACTCCTATTGCCTTTCTGTCTGTTGAAGGCTCCCGTTCTGGTTTCTTTAGATATCGTTTTAATTATTTTCCGTCCTTTAGCATTGAAGGAATGCCTGACAGACTGAGAATGGTTTGGCTTCTTGGCAAATTGAGATGATAAAGGAGTTCGGAAAGTTCTTCTTTGAACATCACCCGATTGTTTTTCAACGGCAGACTTGCGCCTTACATATGAACGATTGATAGAATTTGCAGGAGGCTGCTTCTTATTTTCGGCTGGTATATTGCTACTTTTCTGCTGCTTGGTAGGTTGTAATGTTTCAGATTAAAGACCCGTCCCATATACAAAAGCCGAGCATTAGCCCGGCCTTCTAAATCACTCTGTTTTCTTATCACTGTATCTAACGCGCCTTCAGACATGCCCTGTATGGGTCTAAGCAAGGTATACTTGCTTTCCTTATACCTGATATGGCTTGTCGATACTTTAATTTGCTTTAGGCTTAGAAGTAACTGAATACTTCTTGTCTGCCCGCCGCCTGATGTATTATGCTTTGATGCCTTCCGCCGCGCTACTATGCTTACCTTACTCTGTTTTTGCCCGCTTCCCTTTCTCTCAATATCCTTTAATAAAGATGACTGCTCGATCAGCACAGTCCGATTTACTCTGTTGGCAAATTGTCTAGTTAATTGTCCCCCTACTCTCCATGAACGCTTCACTACATCATTTGATTTACCCTTAGCATACTCAACGGGAGAGCGTGATTCCGGCTCTTCCTTGTCTTTCTGCTTGAATTGCACCACAGATGCCCGCGTCCTTTTGAGCAATTGCACATGTCTCTCCAGCTTCTTCACGTTTTTGTGCCTGATCCTTGTTTTTATATCCTTCATGAAATCACCTCCACCTCAATGATTAGCGGATATGCTCTCCAGTTCTTTTGTTAGCTCGTTCATGACTTCTACAGTATTCAGGGTAACGCAAGCGAATCGCTTCAAAGAAAAAAGGTGCGTAGCTACAGTCGAATAGCTCATGCGGGGTGGAGTAGCTATCCTTTCCGTCCTCAGTCCAGCCGTTCCACAAATTAAAAGCCAGACGGCTTACTCGAATCGTACTGCTGGTTTGCCATGCGGCGGTGAGGCCTTTTGGCCTAATGCTGTCATTTGAATAATCAAATAGCTCGTTAGCATGACTTCTCGTTTCCCATGAAATTCCTAACGTATAAAAGACTGCTCGATGATAGGCATCTGTACAATTCGACTTTCGCAGCGACTCATAATAAAAACGCTCATGCTCCTCATCCCGAAACATTTTCGGTTGCATATCTGATCACTCCCTTTATTAATTGCAGCGACTGGCTACCAACACCAGCCGCTGCAATGCTAAGTAGCCTTCTATTAATCCCATCATTTTTAAGGTTAAATCGGACCCATGCGCTTAAAGCTGTACCTTATCAAGCAAACGAGCTAGCTTTTTCAAGCCGCTGCTTATGGACTTCCGAACTGCACGCTCGTCCACCTTTTCTGCCTGAGCGATAACAACTTTACTTAAACCTAAGAAATAGTAGGCATATATGCGTCTGAAGGTCTTTTCAGATAGCTGGCACATTGCCTTATAAATCTCTTGCCGGAGCCAAGCCTCCTCATATTCCTCCTCAGAAGAAAGCACGGGAAACAAAATTTGATGCTCCATTCCATCGTTACCGTCCAGAGAATAATAAGCACGATGACGATACGCACGCAGCTTGTATGCGCTATCAATATTATCGAAGCGGCGCATTTCATGCACAATCTCTTCATCCACCTCTACCCATACATCTGTTTTATAAAAGGAATACACGTCTCTCAGGTTAATTTCAATCATTCTTACCCCTCCGTTTTTTGATTTTTGGGCAAACCAAAACAGAGGAGGAGAACGACAGCCCATACCACCTTTCAAGAAGCCGTAAGGAACATAAAAAGGACTCCGAAGCAAAACGCTCCAAAAGCCCATATGCAGAGTACAACACTGAAATTGACACAAAGAGAACAGAATAGCGCATGGTGAAATAGCGACCTGCGCTACCGGCTTTTGGGTAGCATGAGTTGCATGCGACTTGATATTAAAGGCACTCGACCACAAAATATCAACTCCCGCTCACATAGCAACATCCTTGTGAGAAGAAAGCCTACCGTTCAATTACTCAGGCGCTGCCACTCGTAAGTGAAAATCCTGCTCGTTTATAGCTCTTCAACCTACACAGCCTCCAAATAAAATTAAAAATAACTACATTTTTAGTCAATTATCCCTACATAGATATATGTCGCTTGACACATGAAAAAATCATGTTTTCAGGATTAATTTCCTGTTTTTTGTCGCATAATCATATTTTTTGTAGACATCTTACAACTCTCATTCGCTATCCCATGGTAAAATATAGGAGTAGCGAACCAACTCTTTATCTTAAGCGGTACTTTATCACCACTAGCCGAGAGGGGGAGGAGCACATGTACAGTTTGAAAAGCAATGAGGAATTTTTGGAGGAAATCTATCGGAATCATGCCAAAAGGATCAGTCTGTATTGCAAAAAACTTCTGCGAGGTCATTATACTGATGCAACCGAGGAATGCGTACAAAACACTTTTTTACATGCAACTCAGCACGTAAAAAAGCTGAAAATGCATCCGAACATTGAGGGCTGGCTTTACAGAACCTCACGTAATCAGGTAAACAATGTTTTCCGAAGGTGCTATACCCAGCAAAAATATGAAGTTAGATTTCACTGTAATTTAGCTCAACGTCTGACTTGCAATTGCCCGTTGATAGATCAGGTGCTGTTTTCCACGACTAGTATTGCTAAAACCATTGATACTGTAATGTGCAGATTAAATCGACGGGATCTTGAACTATATCAAAGCTACTTCAAAGATGGATTATCAATTATTGAATTAAGTACCAAATACAATGTTTCTAATACAGTAACCACAAGCCGCATTTATAGATTGAAACAAAAGATTAAAAGTATAATCAAGTAATTATATTAAAAAATATCCATTTATTTTCAGTTCTACAAAAACCAAACAGACCGCTCTTCATTCGAGATGAGCGGTCCATTGGCCGTACTATTCATACATGTAAGCACGTCTGTTGATTAACCAGAATAAGTAATTTGATTAATAGAAGCAGAGACACGCTTAAGAAGAACATGCTGAATCTGGATCAGCTATTCCACCGGTAGATTTTGCAGAAGAAAAAGACGAGAAAATCGAGCAAAGGAAAGAATGGCATGTTGGGGCCACGTCCCTTGAGCGGCATCAAATAACCATTTAAGCAGGACATAAACGATGAGCGCACAAAAGAATTGCCCATAGACCGCATTTTCGGTTGTCCCAAACAGCGTTGGAATATTCAAATGTTGCTTGATCCAACGGAAAAAGACCTCAATCTGCCATCGAGCTTTATACATCTTTGCGATTTGTTCTGCTGTGACCTGCATTAAATCGGTAACGACTCGGATGACTCGACCTTCAAAATCTCGAAACATCACCACACGATGACGTTGCTTGGAACGACACTGCGGTGTCCCCAACTGGCAGGTGATATCCCGAATGACAGAAGAATCTGCTTTCTGGAGACGGGAAAGGGCATGAGGTTTTTCCAAATGGACGTTGTCGCGAAGCCGAATGACAAAGGATTGTCCTTGGATTTTGAAGTCGTCCAGACGCTCCAGTTTCCCATAAGCACGGTCCATCACCACAATGTAGTCCGGTTGAGCCAACGTTTCACTCATGGGGCCATCATGCTTGGAACCCAGCGTTTCGACGACCTGAAGCGGTTGCCCATTTTGGGCTCGCAAAGCGACATGAAGTTTAATGCCCGCACGCTCTCCGTGATAAGGAGCCCAAGGTAGTCGTGTTTTTCCCACTGTTATGGTGGTCGAATCGATGAGGAGTAATTCTTTGGGAAACGTAAGTTTTCGGCGTGTTTCTCGGCTACACTTGTGAATGACTCGATGAAGAAGCTCCTTAAATATAGCAAAGGGGACTTCGGCCGCTTTGGTGGAAAAACACGAATAATGAACCATAGGTAAGCCACTGCGAGCGGCATGATCCACACCGGAACGATAACTGTCCCATTGTTCTAAGGCAGCTACACACCAGTATTGAAGTAAGTGGGTTACTGTGAATTTACGGGCTTTGTCTTCATAATCTGCTCCCTTGGTAACACTTTGCACTTCTTCCGGTGTCAGAATGGATTGAAGGATCAATGGGATCGTGATAGACTTTTTCATGGAGTCGTCACCTTTCGGTTAAGTTTGTAGGGGTACAAACATTTTACCGAGTTGACGGCTCTTTTTCTACCATTTAGTGGTTAATCAACAGGTGTGGTACTTTAGAATTGTATCTAAAATTTGATTATTACTCTCACCTTTACTAGGTCAGTCCCCCTGCTTCCAATTCAGACCTTGCGTTACCTCCACGTTGTTGGTATCAGATGTGGATGTTGCATTCGATTGAACACACAGTTAAATTTACCATTCCATCCATCTTAGCACGGCTAATTATAATTAGGTATATCAAACAAAAAGGAGGCGCGGAATCCAAATAGACTCTGCTACCTCCTTATACACTCATGCTTTCATAACATCTCACGTATCCGTGGTAAGCAAAGTTCAATTCTTCAAACCAAGCTCACCTTAATGAATTCAACGTATCTACACACTCCACATCAAAACCAAGGTCCAGCACGACCGAAACCTCGATTTTGTCCTTCAGCACCTTATTTTTGAAATCAGCGCCGTCCTTCGTGAAGGTCATAAAACCCGCAAAGTGTTGAAAACAAAGGATTTCTACATATCTATTCGTTGCATTCCTACCACGCACTCCACATGTGTCGAGACGATAGAAGGGATATATTCCTTTTAATTATATATATTACCTATATTATCAAAAGCCACTCCATCTCACAACACCCCTTTTTCCAGATGATGCCCGTTCTCCCTTCACTTCTATCGATTCCACTAATTCCATATGAACCTGTATTTAATTTACCCGAATCCATAATCACAATTAAATCAGCCCCGTTCCTGATTTTGAAAGGCAATTGCTCAAAATTACTGTTAGCTTTCTCTATTCCAGTATTACACATTGAAAACACCCCAACGAATGGGTCATTTTGTAAACTAAATCTCTCTTTCAACCGATATATACATATGCTGGGTTCGTAATTAAATATCACCTCATACCCTTTTGTACCTTGAATGAAAGCTTACTTGGAACATCTATATCCGAATAAGCACGTTTT
>NZ_JBSQBM010000050.1:0-8122 GCF_059417685.1 Paenibacillus sp. LT-B23
CATCGAATATTTGGGCCGGATCGACCATCAGGTGAAAATCCGGGGGTACCGGATCGAGCTGGGCGAGGTCGAATCGCAGTTGTTGAAGGTGGAGTCGGTACGAGAAGCGGTCGTCATGGCCCGTGCAGATGAAACAGGCCAAAAACAAATGGTGGCGTACTATGTCGCCGGTCAAGAGCTCGGAGCCAGCGAGCTGAGAAGTGAGCTGGGCCGGGAGCTGCCAAGCTATATGGTGCCATCGTACTTTGTACAGCTGGAGCAGATGCCACTGAGTCCGAACGGCAAAATCGACCGCAAGGCACTGCCAGCACCGGAAGGCAGCCTGCAAAGCGGGGCGGATTATGAAGAGCCGCGCACCGCACAGGAACGGGCACTCGTGGCAGTTTGGCAGTCAGTATTGGGCGTGCAAACCGTCGGTATTTTGGACAATTTCTTTGATCTGGGCGGCGATTCAATCAAGGCAATTCAAATCGCATCCCGTGCGTTCCAGGCAGGCTACAAGCTGGACATGAAGTATTTGTTCCAGTACCCAACAGTCGCAACACTGGCACCGCATATGCAAGAGGTGAGCCGTATTGCAGATCAGGGAGAAGTGAGCGGGGAAACCGCTTTGCTTCCGATCCAGCACTGGTTCTTTGCACAGGAGCGCGAGCGTCCGCAGCACTTTAACCAGGCGGTCATGCTCTATAGCGACGAGGGCTTTGATGAGACAGCGGTTCGCCAGGCAATGGATCATATCGTGAAGCATCATGATGCGCTTCGTACGGTTTTCCGTCAGGTTTCATCCGGTTACACGGCTTGGACACGCGGTGTAGAGGAAGGCGCACTGTATACGCTGGAAACGGTGGATTACCGTGAACAGGCAACCTATGCGGAAGCGCTGGAAGCGAAGGCAACTGAAATTCAAAGCAGCATTTATCTGTCCGAAGGACCTCTCGTGAAACTGGGACTGTTCCGCACAGCAGAGGGGGATCATTTGCTCGTAGCCATTCACCATTTGGTGATGGACGGGGTGTCGTGGCGGATTCTGTTTGAAGATTTCTCTACAGGCTACGAGCAAGCGCTAAAAGGTGAGTCTGTACGTTTGCCATATAAAACGGATTCCTTCCAAACATGGGCACGGGAGTTGTCGTCTTACGCCAACCGTCCTGAGGCTGCATCGGATGAAGTCTACTGGCAGCAGCTGGAGCAGTCCAAAGCTGATGCTGCGCTGCTGCCTAAGGATTTTGCCTATGAGGGCTCCTTGAATGCAGACAGCGAAGTGCTGACGGTGGAGTGGACCGAAGCTGAAACCCAACAGCTGTTGAAGCAGGCACATCGCGCCTACAACACCGAGGTCAATGATTTGCTGCTGACCGCGTTAGGATTGGCGATGCATAACTGGACAGGCGCAGGGCATGTGTTGGTGAATCTGGAGGGACATGGTCGGGAAGCGATCCTGCCAGAGGTGAATATTACACGTACGATAGGCTGGTTTACGAGCTTGTATCCAGTGCTGCTAGACACGGGTGCCAATCTGACGCTGGCAGAGCGGATTAAAGACACGAAGGAAGGCCTGCGCCGGATTCCGCATAAAGGGCTGACGTATGGAACGTGGCGCTACTTGTCCCATGCGTCCGCATCGGATGGAGCGCGTGCAATTGCAGCAGAACCGGAAATCAGCTTTAACTATTTGGGTCAGGTCGATCAGGATCTGCAAAACAGCGGAATCACGTTGTCGTCCTACGGTGCAGGGGAGACAGATGATACACATTCACCGTTGCTGTACACGCTGGATTTGAACGCGATGATCTCGGAAGGCATGCTGCGATTGACGATCGCTTACAGCCGTAAGCAGTATCGCAAAGAAACGCTGGAACGTGTAGCGGGACTGTTGCAATCCGCTTTGCAAGAGGTGATTACGCATTGCGTCGCTCAGGAACAGCCGGAGTTGACTCCGAGTGATGTGTCCTTCAAAGGTCTGACGACTGGAGAGCTGGAACAGATTGCGGAGCAGGCTGCACGTACAGATGAGCTGGAAAATGTATACGCACTGACGCCGATGCAGAAGGGTATGCTCTTCTACAATCTTATGGATTCGCAATCGGGAGCTTATTTTGAACAGGCATCCTTTGATCTGCAAGGACATTTTAATATCCCTGCTTTTGCGGCAAGCCTGGATGTATTGGTGCAGCGGCATACGGCACTGCGCACGAACTTCTACAGTGGCTGGAAGGATGAACCGCTTCAGGTCGTGTACCGCAACAAGCGCAGTGAACTATATGTAGAGGATCTGCGCGATGTGGAGGAAGAGAAGCAAAACGAGTACATCCTCGAATATACGCGCAAAGACAAGCAGAGGGGCTTTGATCTGGCGCAAGACGCTTTGATGCGTGTCGCTGTTTTGCGGACAGGTGAGGATTCGTACCGTTTTGTATGGAGTTTCCATCATATCGTGATGGACGGCTGGTGCTTGTCGCTGGTGACCAACGAAGTATTTGCGAGCTATTTTGCGATACTGGCTCATAAGCAGCCTGAGCTGGCACCTGTAACGCCGTACAGTCAATATATTGAATGGCTGGAGCAGCAGGATCGTCAGGCCGCATCAGACTACTGGAGCAAGGTTCTGAAAGGATATGAGGAACAGTCCCGCTTGCCACAGGCTAAAATCCAGGGTAAAACCGGATATCAGGCGGAGCGTCTGGACTTTGACTTGGGTGCGGATCTAACGGCAAGCATTCAGCGAATCGCCAATCGTTATCAGGTAACCATCAATACGTTGATGCAGACCGTTTGGGGCATTTTGCTGCAAAAATATAATGGCACAGATGATGTGGTGTTTGGCAGCGTGGTATCTGGACGTCCGGCAGAAATTCCAAATGTGGAGCACATCATTGGTTTGTTTATCAATACGATTCCTGTGCGCATCAGCAGTCATGTGAATAGCTCATTCTCAGACGTGATGAAGCAAACCCAGGAGCAATCGATTGCTTCCCATGCCTATGATACGTACCCGCTGTATGAAATTCAGGGGCTGTCGGAGCTGAAGCAGGATTTGATCAATCATATTCTGATTTTTGAGAACTATCCTGTTGAGGAGCAAATTGAGCAATTAGGTAACGGTGAAGAGTCCAGCTTTAGCATCACAGGGGCCGAGTCTGTGGAGCAGACCAACTATGACTTTAACCTGGTGGTAATGCCAGGGGACACGATCCACATGAGCTTCGGTTATAATGCGCTGGCATTTGAACGTGAAAGTGTAGAGCAAATTCAAGGTCATCTGGTGCAACTGCTGGAGCAGGTGGTAGCGAATCCGGACATTCGGGTACATGAGCTGGATATGTTAAGCGAGCAGGAGCGCGAGCAAATTCTGGGTGCATGGGGGAATACGGCGGCTGAGTATCCAAGCGAGCAAACGATCCATGGCTTGTTCGAGGCACAAGCAGCGCAGACGCCGGAGCAGGCAGCGTTGTTCTTCGAAGGAGAGTTGTTGACCTACCGTGAGCTGAATGAACGCGCGAATCGTCTGGCTCGCACTTTGCGCAGTCAAGGCGTGACGAAGGATCGTCTGGTGGGTCTGATGACTGAGCGCTCGGTGGATATGATTGTGGGCATCTTCGGGATTTTGAAAGCCGGGGGTGCATATGTGCCAATCGATCCGACGTATCCGGAGGAGCGTATCCGCTACATGCTGGATGACTCGGGTGCGAAGCTGCTGTTGACGCAAAGCCATCTGGTGGGCAACGTAGCTTTTGACGGCAACGTGCTGGTGCTGGATGGAGCGCAGGGTGTGTATCACGAGGATGGTTCCAATCTGGAGCCGTTGTCCGGTCCAAACGATCTGGCGTATGTGATTTATACGTCGGGTACGACGGGTCAACCGAAGGGCGTTATGCTGGAGCATCACGGGCTGTGCAATCTCAAAGCGTATTTTGATCAAACACTTCGGATCAGTACGTCGGATCATGCGTTATTGTTCGCCAGCTATTCGTTTGATGCGGCTTGCTGGGAAATCTTCCAGGCGCTGTTCTGCGGAGCTACGTTGTACGTGCCAACGTCAGAGACGATTTTGAACTACGAGCGGTTTGAGCAATATATGGCGGATCATCAAATTACCGTGGCAGCCTTACCGCCGACCTATGCGGTGTATCTGGAGCCGGAACGGATGCCAAACCTGCGTATTTTGTTCACTGCCGGTTCAGCGTCATCGACAGAACTGGTATACAAGTGGAAGGACCAGGTGGCGTACTACAACGGCTACGGTCCAACGGAAAACTCGGTAGCGACGTCGATCTGGCCGGTATCCGAGGATGAGAGAGCAGGCCAACTGATTTCGATCGGACGTCCTGTGCCGAATCATCGGGTATACATGGTGGATGTGCATGGACATTTGGCTCCGGTAGGCGTAGCGGGTGAGTTGTGCGTGTCTGGTCCGGGTCTGGCCCGTGGTTATCTGGATCGTCCAGAGCTGACGGCTGAGAAATTTGTACCGAATCCATTTGCGGCTGGCGAAGCGGGCTATGAACGGATGTACCGTACAGGTGACTTGGCGAGATGGATGCCGGATGGCAATATCGAATATTTAGGCCGGATCGACCATCAGGTCAAAATCCGGGGCTACCGGATCGAGCTGGGCGAGGTTGAGGCCCAAATGCTGAAAGTGGAAGATGTGCAAGAGGTCATCGTACTGGCCCAGGCAGACGAGCAGGGGCAAAACCAACTGGTGGCGTACTATGTTGCCGAACGGGACGTGAACGCAGGAGAGCTTCGTAGCTTACTGGGCGAGGAGCTTCCAAATTACATGGTGCCTTCGTATTTCATCCAGTTGGAGCAGATGCCACTGACACCGAACGGTAAGATCGACCGCAAGGCACTGCCGGCACCAGAAGGTAGCCTGCAAAGCGGTGCGGATTATGTAGAGCCGCGTACAGCGCTGGAGCAGACTTTAGTTTCCATTTGGCAGGCTGTATTAGGGGCCAAGAGAGTCGGGATTTTGGATAATTTCTTTGATCTGGGTGGAGATTCGATCAAAGCGATCCAGGTATCCTCCCGCTTGCTGCAAGCTGGCTACAAGCTGGAAATGAAGGATTTGTTCCAATATCCTTCCGTATCGCTGCTGAGTGGTCATGTCCACAAGGTCAGCCGTACAGCCGATCAGCGGGCGGTTTCGGGCGCGGTCAAGCTGACCCCAATTCAGCAATGGTTCTTTGGACAATTCTTAGCAGAGCCGCATTATTTCAACCAGTCGGTGATGCTGTATAGAGAGCAAGGCTTCGATGAAGCCGCATTGCATCAAACGGTGACCAAGGTGACCGAGCATCATGATGCGCTGCGCATGGCCTTCCATCAGACCGAACAGGGCTATGAAGCGTGGAATCGTGGCTTGAACGAAGGCAAGCTCTATAGTCTGGACGTTGTTGATTTGACGGGCGTCGAAGACGCTGCGGACGTGGTGAGAGCCATTGAAGAGAAAGCGAATGCTATTCAAAGTTCCATTCGTCTGGACGAGGGACCACTGGTCAAGCTGGGACTTTTCCGTTGCACGGACGGAGATCATTTGTTGATCGCGGTTCATCATTTGGTCGTAGACGGCATTTCATGGCGGATCATATTCGAGGATTTTGCCACCGGATATGAGCAGGCGGTTCGGGGAGAAGCGATTCGTCTGCCATATAAAACGGATTCGTTCTCCGCTTGGGCAGAGCGATTGTCTCAATATGCGAATAGTCCAGCCATTGAAAACGAACGCGAATATTGGCAGCATCTCGCCCAAATGGAATTCGCATCGTTGCCTAAGGATCAAGAGAGCGCGGAAGGACAGCATTCTCTGATCAGAGACAGTGAGATTGTGACTGTGGCTTGGAGCGAGCAGGAAACACAACTGCTGCTTCAGGAAGCACACCGTGCGTACAACACAGAGGTCAATGATTTGCTGTTAACCGCACTCGGTACGGCGTTATACAACTGGAGCGGTCAGGAGCGCTTGCTGGTCAACCTGGAGGGACATGGCCGGGAAGCCATTGTTCCAGATATCGACATCACACGTACAGTGGGCTGGTTTACAAGCCAATATCCGGTGCTGCTCGATGTTGACGGCAAGGCAGAAGTCGGTCAGCGAATCAAACGGGTGAAGGAAGATCTGCGTCATGTGCCGCAAAAGGGCATTGGCTACGGTATTTTGAAATATATGTCTCGGGGTGATGCCAATCCTTCCTTAAGCTTGCAGCCTGAAATCAGCTTTAACTATTTGGGACAATTTGATCAGGATTTGGAAAATGGTGACATCGCGTTGTCTTCACATGCAGGTGGAGAGCCGATGAGTGACAATACCGCTCTGGAGCATCCACTGAATGTGAACGGGATGATTACAGCAGGCGTGCTGACGTTGGAAATTCGCTATGACAGCAAGGTATATCATCAACAAAACGTGGAAAAATTTGCACAATTACTGCAGGAGAGCTTGCAGGAAGTGATCGTTCATTGTGCCTCCAAAGAGTGGAGCGAGCTGACACCAAGCGATGTATTGTTCAAGGGCTTGACGTTGGAGCAGCTGGAACAATTGACAGAGCAATTGGCTTCTGTGGGTGAACTGGAAAATGTCTATGCGCTCTCGCCGATGCAGAAGGGGATGCTTTTCCATAGCTTGATGGAGCCGGAGTCAGGCGCATACTTCCAGCAAGCGTCGTTTGATCAAAAAGGCAGCTTTGATGTAGCTGTTTTCCGGAAGAGTCTGGATTTGCTGATACAGCGTCATGAAGCGCTGCGGACGAATTTCCATATGTTTGAGACAGGGCACAGTGAGGAGCCATTACAGATTGTGTTCCGTCACAAAGATAGCGACCTTTCCTTCAAGGATTTACGCGGAATGCAGGAAGCGGAGCAAAAGGCGTATATCCATGCGTTCAAGCAGGAGGACCAGGCTCGGGGCTTTAATCTCGGTACGGATGCGCTCATGCGCGTACAGGTATTGCAGACTGATGAAGAGACGTATCACTTGGTATGGAGCTTCCATCACATTGTTATGGACGGCTGGTGCTTGTCGCTGGTGACAGGTGAAGTGTTCGGTACGTACTTTGCGCTGGTGGAGCAGAAGCAGCCGGAGCTTGCTAATATCACCCCATATGGCCAATATATCGAATGGCTGGAGCGTCAGGATGAACGTGCGGCAAAAGAGTATTGGAGCAGCTATTTGGCGGGCTTTGAACAGCAGACTTTGTTACCTGGCTCGGATGCTTCATTAAAAGAACAAGCCGTGGACAGCAGGGAAAATGCTCCATCCACTACAGCTAGTGAAACCAGCGAATATATTTCTGAAAAAATAACGGTGGAGCTGGATCAAACGTGGAGCGAAGCCATGTACCGGATTGCGAAGCAGCAGCAGGTGACGATTAATACGCTGATGCAAAGCGTGTGGGGCGTTATTTTGCAGAAATATAACAACAATGAGGATGTTATTTTCGGTAGTGTCGTATCTGGACGTCCGACAGATATTGCTGGTGTAGAGAATATGATCGGTTTGTTCATTAATACGATACCGGTTCGGATTCAAAGTGAACGGAATGCCACTTTTGTGGAGGTTATGCGGAAAACGCAGGAGCAGGCACTGGCCTCGGGAGTATACGACAGCTTCCCGCTGTATGAGATTCAGGCGCTGACGGAGCAGAAGCAAAATCTGATTAACCACATTATGGTGTTTGAAAACTATCCGGTAGAGCAGCAGGTGGAGCAACTTGGCGAAGTTCGTCCGTCCGCTTTTGAAATTACGAATGTAGAGGTTGTCGAGCAAACGAATTATGATCTGGACTTGATTGTGATGCCTGACGAAGTCTTCAGCATCATGTTCAGATATAACGCCAATGTGTATGATCGGGCTACGATAGAGCGTATGCAAGGACATGTATTGCACGTGATCAAGCAAATTGTGGACAATCCGCATATCCGTGTGAATGAGCTGGAATTGGTAACAGCGGAAGAACAAGCGCAAATTATTCAGGTTTGGGGCGATACGGCGGCAGCTTATCCGCAGGATCAGACGTTAAGTGCGCTGTTCGAGGAACAGGCGGCACGAACACCGGATCAGGTGGCGGTGCAGTTTGGAGCAGAGACGTTGACCTACGGTGAACTAAACGAGCAGGCCAACCGT
>NZ_JBSQBM010000051.1:0-6337 GCF_059417685.1 Paenibacillus sp. LT-B23
AACTATTATTTCAACAAGGAACTACCTTAGTAAAGGTGGTTCTTTTCTTTATTCAAGCAACAAATACTTAACCTATTTTGAGAGGAAGAATCTATTTGCAAATAACGGAACAAATCATTATTGAATGTCTAAACGAACTCCAATCGGCTGCAATAGCTAAACAGAAATATTCAGATTACTACAATGGTCAGCATGCTGTTCTCAAGAACTATGCCATGCAAGAAAGCCGTAGCAACCAAAAGCTTATTTTCAATTTCCCTCGTAAGTTTGTGGATAATGAAGTGGGTTATCTGCTCGGTAAGCCAGTAAACTGTGTGTCCAAGTCGGATCAGGACGAAGCTATACATAATATAGATGTACATATGAGTCATTGGGACAAAGAGCATAATTTACAGCTTCGAAAACAATCTGAAATCTTTGGCGAGAGCTTCGAGTTGAATTATATTGACTCCGATGGCCAGTTTTCAGCCACTGTATTATCCCCTTTGAATGCGTATGTGTTGGAGGACGGAACAGCAGAAAGAAACGTATTACTTGGCCTACATAAATTTACGAAGCGGTTTGATAAGCAAGTCTATCTGGACGTGTATACCGACCATGAAATTCTACACTATACAATCGACAGTGATGATAAACACAATTCAATAAAGCCAAACCAAGCACCTGAATTAAAATATATCGGCAAACATAATCACATCTTTGGAAGAGTACCACTTATCTCCTGTCCAGCCAATACGGAGAGAAAAAGCGGCTTCCATGATGTGATTTCTTTATTTGATGCCTATAATGCGTTGAATTCAGACTTGGTCAATGAAATTGCAGATCATCGCAACGCCTATCTTGTGATTGAGAATGCCAAGCTGGAAGCTGAAGACTTATTGAATATGAAGAAGATGGGCATTATTCAGGTTCCAGCTGGAGGAAAGGTAAGTTGGCTTACGAAGGAGATTAATGATTCTTTTGTAAAAAACGAGTTGGATAATATTGAACGCAAAATCTTCGACATGATGGATCAGGTCAACTTTAATGAGAATTGGGCTAGTAATACGTCCTCCTTAGCGCTTAGAAATAAACTTTTGAATTTGGAGAATCGAGTAGCGATGAGGGAAGCTTTGATGGAAAAGGCAATCAAGCAGCGTTTACGTAATTTCTTTACGTTCCTGCACATTAAAGAAGGTGTGCAATATGATTACAGGGATATTGCAGTGAAGTTTACTCGTAACTTACCGACAGACTTGGTTGGGATGGCTGATGTCATCGTCAAATTGCAGCAAGTCGTATCTCAGGAAACGTTGCTCACGTTGCTTCCGTTTGTTGAGAATCCGAAGCTGGAATTCAATAAATTTCATGCAGAACAGCAGCGATTAATTGCTACGGATAAGGAGGTATCAGATGCAGAATAAAAATAGGTTCAAGCGGTTAGTTAAGAATAATTGTGCATGCTATCTTGGAACGAAACATGGAATCCCAAACTATTGCTGCTTACAGGATGGCCCATGTGTATTTTTCGCTCAAGATGATGGTCTACCCCGTTGTACCTATTTTGAAAATGGAGTGCTGCCAATAGACGAGAAGCTGGAGCGAGAATATAAGTCTGAACGTAATCTAGAGACTGAGCCTAAGACAGCGAAGCCGAGGGTGAACTGTACACGTTGTGGAGGAACATTTTCGGCAAATTAGAATCGGCAGAAATGTTGTGAGAAGTGTAGAGGTAAAGCGAGAAAAGAAAATATTAGGATACGTGTTCGGAAGTTCAGACAAAAAGACGGCTCGATGTAACGCTTTAGAGGTGGGAAAAAGCCCTGTAAACAAAGGGTTAAAAATAGGCAAAAATGAGGAGTTGGTATGCTTGTACCTTTTCGTTACTTTTGCGTTTTCTAATGCGTTACATGATTGTCTTGAGCATGATATTCAATATGATACAGTTTTAGCATACATATACGTTTCTGAAGTTTAAGCAAGCAATAGGCTTGATGTAACGCTTTAGACTGTCAAAAATCCAAATAAACAAAGGATGAAAAATAGGTAAAAGTGGGGAGTGGGTATGTTTGTACCTTTTCCTCGTTTTTGTGATTTCTAAAGCGTTACATTGCTGTCCTGAGCATGACATTAAACGGCTCAAACATACATAAGCGTGTTCGGTTCTACAGAGTCGAATGGGCAATAAAGGAGATTAAATGAAAATGCAATTGGAACAAATGAAGCAGTTGATTGAAGAAAACCAAACAAACGAGGAATGGCAAACGTATCTTCAGAGTTTGAATCCGTATAGCGTGGAAGGGATAGAGCAATACATCCAATCTAATCAGCAAGCAAAACGTTGGTTCGATAGCACGGTGGACAAACGATCCGCTAAATCGCTGGAAACATGGAAAGCTAATCATCTGGAAAGTGCAGTGGATGCTGAGATCAAGAAGCGATTCCCGGCTCAGGATGAGAGAGAAATCGAAGTTGAGAAACTACGAGCCGAAGTCGAAGATATGAAACTGGAGAAGCAACGTGAACGGTTAACCAGCCAAGCAGTAAAAATAGCATCCGAGAAGAAACTTCCACTCCCTTTAGTGGATTTTTTTATTGGTGCGGATGAAGAAGCGACGACAGCAAATTTGGCTATGTTGGAACAATCGCTACAAGTGGCAATTCAACAGCAAGTCGAGCTACGGCTCAAAGGGGATGGATATACACCCCCAGCTAGTTCAACGAGTAGCACATTCACATTGGATACGATTAAAAGCATGTCGCCAAACGAAATTAATTAGCATTGGGATCAAGTCAAGCAAGCATTACAAAACAAACAATAATAAACGAAAAGGACAAGGTGATTAGATATGTCAGTACAACATTTTATTCCTACCATTTGGAGCGCACGTTTAAATGAAAGTCTGAAAAAGAATTTGGTGTATGGCAATGTGGTCAACACCGATTATGAAGGTGAGATTCAAGGTCAAGGCTCCACAGTAAAAATCAATTCGATTGGAGCGGTGACGATTGGAAATTATGACAAGGTAGCTGGAATCGGGAATCCACAGGAACTGGATGCTACACAAAAAACATTAGTGATCGATCAGGCGAAGTATTTCAACTTTCAGGTGGATGATGTCGATGCTGCTCAAGCGAATGTAAATCTACTAGATGGTGGAATCGTGGAAGCCTCGTATGGACTGGCCGATGTAGTCGATCAGTATCTTGCTGGATTTTATACGGAGGTCAAAGCTGAGAATACATTTGGCAATGATACAGCGCCTATTGTTCCAACGAAGGATACAGCCTATGATTTGCTGATTGATTTGGGTGTATTGCTGGACGAAAATAGTGTACCTGAATCGGAACGATTTGTTGTGGTTCCTGCATGGTACTATGGCTTGCTGCTGAAAGATGCCCGTTTCACCAAAGACCCGAATCTTATCCGCACAGGCTATGTGGGAGATATTGATGGCATGACCGTTTATAAATCCAACAATGTGCCAAATACAGAAGGAGCCAAGTATAAAATCATCGCAGGTCATAAAAGTGCCATTTCGTTTGCCGGGCAAGTGGATTCGGTGGAAGCATTCAGACCAGAGAAACAATTTTCAGATGCGGTGAAAGGTCTACAGGTATTCGGAGCTAAATGTATCAAGCCGGAAGCCCTCGCTGTACTCACAGCGAATAAGTCTTAATTGAAAATGAGATCACATGAAAACACATTATAATAGAAGAAACACGTTTAGGGTGTCCGTTTTGGATGCCCTAATTTTCATTTTTTGGAGGGTGATAAGATGTGGTTTTTGAATCAAGAAACAGGATGTATATGGGAAGTCACAGATCAGGAGTTGGTGTTGAGGTTACAGGCTAATGGGCATTATGAGCAGGTGAATGAGCCTAATCCAGATGAGATTGCAGAAGATGAACCTGTAACGAAAGCTCAAACAGTCAAGAATATGAAACGTACCGAGAAGGCACAGGTAAAGGAAGTACAGGAGGCAGCACATGAATGATTCATTGATTTTGATTAAACGATTATTAGGCATGCAACCAACAGAATTATCCAAGGGTGATATCCTGATCCACTATTTGAATAAAGCGAGGAGTAATATTTTTGGCTATTGTAATGTGGCAACACTCCCTGTGGAATATGATGATATTATGGTCGATTATGCGGTGTATCTTTATAAACATAGAGAGTCGGTTGGACTTATAAATAAGCAGGAAGGTGAACGCTCAGCCACATATGAAACAGGCATTCCGGTAAGTATTCGATTTGCTCTTCCTCTACCTAAAATCAAGGTCGGTACAGATTAATGTTCTATGATACGAAGCTGGAAATTTTGGATGTTACTCATTTCAACCCTGTTCTTTCAGTGATGGCAGATGTACAACCTTATCACAAAAGCTTTTCATTTGAAGATGGTTACATACTAGAGACGACATATCGAGCTTTCTGTCCGCTGGAATCCTTATTGCAATTAAACGGCTATGTCCGAATTAGCATGAGCATCTTTATCATTTTGGACATGAAGAAATGGAGCGATTATATGGAGTTGTACCTGTATCGCTGTAAGCCGGATTTTACATTGGAGGTGGAGGAGTGACACGGAGCTTAGACCCCATGCTGGATTTTTTTCTACGAGAGAAAGGCGAACTAGTGCAAATTAATAGTGTAAAGCAGCTTGCTCTGATCCGGGATGCGACAGATACCATTCGGATGACCGATGAAAAAATTATTCGAGCAGCAACACCTTTACATACAGGAGATATTATCGTTATGAACGATATTTAGTTATCAGTCAGGTGGATCGAAATGAACAGTCTTGTCGAGGCAGAATGAAAAAATGTAATCAACGTTTGGCTTTGAACTGGAGTGGGCAGGTGAAGTGGTTTGATGCTGTGGTAGAAGCCAGAACGTTTTCAACGGAAACAGGTAAAGTTATCTCCATGCCGGAGGGCAACATTCTGGTTAGTCTACAGGACCATACAGATACAAAGGGCATTACATTAAGCCAACGATTCTACATTACTCATCAGCCGTTCAAAGTGACTGGAATTGATCGCACGCTGAATGGCATCATCCAGTTAAGCTGCACATTAGATAGCATAAATACAGCTTATGATGACGTGGAACATAACATTGCAGACAGATGGAAGTACGAGGTTGCTCATACATATGCATTACATATCAATCAGGGAACGATAGCTCATGTGCTGCTCAACGAAACAATACCGTTGGATGCAACTGCTACGGATAATGGGGATGAGATAGCGAATCCGGCGATTACCTATGTATCCAGTGATCCGAATGTGGTTAGTGTAGATCAGCAAGGCCAGGTTATGGGCATTGCTCTGGGACAAGCAAGTATTACCGCAAAACTAACGTATCACCCCACAGTACAGAGTACCCTTGAATTGAGAGTCGTCGAAACAGGAACGCATATCTATTCGATAGCCATTACCGGCAATCCCATGCTCAAAACAGGCCAAAGCTCCTCATACGTCAGCCATATCTATGATCATGGAACAGAAGTGTTTGACCAGTCGGTAGAGTGGAGCCTACGGAATCAAGATGATTCAACTCCTACTAAGGGAAGCATGACAGCGAGTACAGGAAATAGCGTAACCATAAAGGCAGGAAGCAGTAGTGGAACGATCAACAAAGCTTTAACATTGACAGCCACCTTAGTAAGCGATCCTAGCATGACTATAGAAAAGACCATTAGCCTTAAAAATTTATTCTAAGCATTATATCTATTGGCTTGCCTTAGAAGTGAGCCATTTTCATTTCAAAGGAGCCACATACATATGCAACGAAAATCCATCGACTACCTACTCAGTCTAAGCTTGTTAAAACAATTGAGATCACAACATGTAATTACAGAAGAAGAGTTCATAGCGATTGATGAGCTTAATAAAAAGTCTTTCAAGTAGCTATAACATGGACAGAAATGGACTTGATGATGTGCCGCAAGCATTATACCATGTGACCGTATAAAGAAGATATCGAAGGGAGAAACACCTATGGCGCAAGCTGCAACCGCAAAAAAAGTCGTTGTCGTTCCCATTAAAACGATGGACATCGTAGAGGGAATTCAATCGATTCAAAAGAAGAAAGTCGCTGCCTATTGTCGGGTTAGTACCGATTCTGAGGAGCAAAAGGAAAGCTATACCAATCAGGTCAATCATTATACCCAATACATTCAAAACAACTTGGAATGGGAAATGGCTGATATTTACGCCGACGAAGGGATCACCGGAACCAACACCAAAAATAGGACGCACTTTAATCGGATGATACAGGATGCCCGAAACGGTAAACTGGATCTGATTCTGGTCAAGTCGATTTCGAGATTTGCAAGAAACACAC
>NZ_JBSQBM010000052.1:0-2831 GCF_059417685.1 Paenibacillus sp. LT-B23
TGGGAAATCTCATCTTGAGGGGGGCTTCACGCTTAGATGCTTTCAGCGCTTATCCCTTCCGTACATAGCTACCCAGCGGTGCTCCTGGCGGAACAACTGGTACACCAGCGGTACGTCCATCCCGGTCCTCTCGTACTAAGGACAGCTCCTCTCAAATTTCCTACGCCCACGACAGATAGGGACCGAACTGTCTCACGACGTTCTGAACCCAGCTCGCGTACCGCTTTAATGGGCGAACAGCCCAACCCTTGGGACCTACTTCAGCCCCAGGATGCGATGAGCCGACATCGAGGTGCCAAACCTCCCCGTCGATGTGGACTCTTGGGGGAGATAAGCCTGTTATCCCCAGGGTAGCTTTTATCCGTTGAGCGATGGCCCTTCCATGCGGTACCACCGGATCACTAAGCCCGACTTTCGTCCCTGCTCGACTTGTAGGTCTCGCAGTCAAGCTCCCTTCTGCCTTTGCACTCTTCGAATGATTTCCAACCATTCTGAGGGAACCTTGGGGCGCCTCCGTTACTCTTTAGGAGGCGACCGCCCCAGTCAAACTGCCCACCTGACACTGTCCTCGCACCGGATCACGGTACCAAGTTAGAACCTAGATACGATCAGGGTGGTATCCCAAGGATGCCTCCTCTCAAGCTGGCGCTCAAGGATCAACGGCTCCCACCTATCCTGTACAGATCGTACCCAAATTCAATATCAAGCTGCAGTAAAGCTCCATGGGGTCTTTCCGTCTTGTCGCGGGTAACCTGCATCTTCACAGGTATTAAAATTTCACCGGATCTCTCGTTGAGACAGCGCCCAAGTCGTTACGCCATTCGTGCGGGTCAGAATTTACCTGACAAGGAATTTCGCTACCTTAGGACCGTTATAGTTACGGCCGCCGTTTACTGGGGCTTCGGTTCATAGCTTCGCCCCGAAGGACTAACCACTCCCCTTAACCTTCCAGCACCGGGCAGGCGTCAGCCCGTATACTTCGCCTTGCGGCTTCGCACAGACCTGTGTTTTTGCTAAACAGTCGCTTGGGCCTTTTCACTGCGGCCCCCTCGGGCTATTCACCCTACCGAGGCACCCCTTCTCCCGAAGTTACGGGGTCATTTTGCCGAGTTCCTTAACGAGAGTTCTTCCGCGCGCCTTAGAATTCTCTTCTCGCCTACCTGTGTCGGTTTGCGGTACGGGCACCTTCTCCTGGCTAGAGGCTTTTCTTGGCAGTCTGAGATCATGACCTTCGCTACTATAATTTTCGCTCCCCATCACAGCCCAGCCTTAACGATGTGCGGATTTGCCTACACACCAGCCTCACTGCTTAGACGGACATCCATCAGTCCGCGTCACTACCCTACTGCGTCACCCCATTGCTCATAACGGATTACGGTGGTACAGGAATTTCGACCTGTTGTCCTTCGACTACGCCTATCGGCCTCGCCTTAGGTCCCGACTTACCCTGAGCGGACGAACCTTCCTCAGGAACCCTTAGGCTTTCGGCGGATCTGATTCTCACAGATCTTTTCGTTACTCATACCGGCATTCTCACTTGAATGCAGTCCAGCGCTCCTTACGGTACACCTTCAACCCGCATTCAACGCTCCCCTACCCCTGATGCATAGCATCAAGCCATAGCTTCGGTGGCGTGTTTAGCCCCGTTACATTTTCGGCGCAGAGTCACTCGACCAGTGAGCTATTACGCACTCTTTCAATGGTGGCTGCTTCTAAGCCAACATCCTGGTTGTCTGTGCAACTCCACATCCTTTCCCACTTAACACACACTTGGGGACCTTAGCTGATGGTCTGGGCTGTTTCCCTTTCGACAATGGATCTTAGCACTCACTGTCTGACTCCCGGAACTAAGTCTATGGCATTCGGAGTTTGACTGAGCTTGGTAACCCTTGCGGGCCCCGCACCCAATCAGTGCTCTACCTCCACGACTCTTATTCCGAGGCTAGCCCTAAAGCTATTTCGGGGAGAACCAGCTATCTCCGGGTTCGATTGGAATTTCTCCGCTACCCCCACCTCATCCCCGCATTTTTCAACATGCGTGGGTTCGGGCCTCCAGTGCGTGTTACCGCACCTTCACCCTGGACAGGGGTAGATCACCCGGTTTCGGGTCTACGTCCACGTACTCAATTCGCCCTATTCAGACTCGCTTTCGCTGCGGCTTCAGCTCTTCACCTTAACCTTGCACGGGAACGTAACTCGCCGGTTCATTCTACAAAAGGCACGCCATCACCCATTAATAGGGCTCTGACTTCTTGTAAGCACACGGTTTCAGGATCTATTTCACTCCCCTTCCGGGGTGCTTTTCACCTTTCCCTCACGGTACTGCTTCACTATCGGTCGCCAGGGAGTATTTAGCCTTGGCAGATGGTCCTGCCGGATTCATACGGGGTTTCACGTGCCCCGCACTACTCGGGATCCGTCTCGGAGAGAACAAGTTTTGAACTACAGGGCTTTTACCTTCTCTGGCGGGCCTTTCCAGACCTCTTCATCTAACCGGTTCCTTTGTAACTCCATGTGAGACGTCCCACAACCCCAAGGAGCAAGCTCCTTGGTTTGGGCTAATCCGCGTTCGCTCGCCGCTACTGACGGAATCACTATTGTTTTCTCTTCCTCAGGGTACTTAGATGTTTCAGTTCCCCTGGTATGCCTCTGTTCTGCCTATGTATTCAGCAGAAAGTGACTGTCGATGAAGACAGCCGGGTTTCCCCATTCGGACATCCCCGGATCAAAGCTTGCTTACAGCTCCCCGAGGCTTTATCGTTGTTCGCCACGTCCTTCGTCGGCTCCTGGCGCCTAGGCATCCTCCGTGTGCTCTTTGTAGCTTAACCTAG
>NZ_JBSQBM010000053.1:0-4282 GCF_059417685.1 Paenibacillus sp. LT-B23
AATTGGAAACGGAAAAATGCTTTATTTATATAGAGAATAATGAGTTTGTTTCCATGTTTCCTGTTTTTTTAACTCTTGAGAGAAATACATATAAATAATATTTGATCGAATATTATGTGCTGGTGAGGAGTGTATATGTGATAAGGAGTGCTCAAAACTGGAAACATGGAAACAGCTTTTAAAAATCCGCTATTATATTGGAGAAATTGAAGCGAAGATAGGAATTCGGCATTATAAAATTGGAAACAAACGGACGGAGAATAGGAAACATGTTTGTATACGAGTTTATATGGTGGGCTTGTCAGCCCGTAGAGAGGAAGTGATGGAATTAGATACATTTGTCCAGCTATGAATTTGAGAGTAAAGGGATGATTGGAATTGCAAAAGTGAACTTAATAAGCCGCAATGGGGTTGGGTGTGGGAGGGGAAACGGCGGCAGCAAATATTTGTCCGAAGTGCAGCTCAAGCGAAACGAAGGAAAATATTTGGAGAGTTTCCCCTATCCCACAAATAGATTATTTATAGATTCAGCAAATATTATATACATAATCAGAATCATGTTATTGACTAGGATTACCACTTAAAAATTTTCAATTTACATATTCAAATTAATCTTGCTGAATTGGACTATTATTTGCAAAATTTTAAACTACACGAATTGAGGACTTGAACCTTCAAAGTTTGAAATGTGTCACGTGACACAATGAGCAGTTTTACAATTACAAATTAGGCTACATGGGAATTCTGGCTATAGGCTAGGGTTCCTTTTCATTTTAGAGAGGAGAAATATGAATGCTATTAATGTTACAAGCAATAATCATAGAAATATTACGATTTGTTACTGCAATTGGTGTGTTTTACACCTGGATTTGGGTCGCAGTCTTTTTAAAAACGAGTTTAGAAAGGGGGATCAAGTGGATTGGAAATCAAATTCGTAAACGTAGAAACGTTAATTCCGTACATAAAAAACGCCAGAAATAATGAGAAAGCTGTAGACATAAAGGAGCAAATTTTATAAATGAAATGGATGAAATTGAAGATCGATCAACTGGTACATGCCGAATATAATCCAAGGAAGGATTTAAAAGCAGGTGATCCAGAGTTTGAAAAGATCAGGAATAGTGTCCTCGAATTCGGTTATTGTGAACCAATTATTTGTAATAGCGATTATACCATCGTGGGAGGTCACCAACGTGCCAAAGTGTTGAAGACACTCGGTTACGATGAAGTTGATTGTGTTATAGTCGATGTGAACAAGTCAAAAGAGAAAGCCCTGAACATAGCGCTTAACAAAATTACAGGGGAGTGGGACTTTGAGGCACTGGCTGGATTATTAGATGAGTTGAAGGAAGCAGATTATAATATTGAGCTAACGGGCTTTGATTGGTCTGAAGCGGAGAAGCTACTAGATACATTACACGAAGAATCCGTAGATGAGGAGGATGATTTCGATGTGGAAGAAGCATTGCCTGAACATCCAATCACTTGTAAAGGTGACATCTGGCTGCTTGGGAAGCATAGGCTCATCTGTAGAGACTCAACTAATCCGCAGGATATCGCAACATTGATGGATGGTAAGAAGGCTCAGCTCATTGTAACTGATCCACCCTACAATGTGGACTATACAGGTAAGACCAAGGATGCACTGAAAATTGAAAACGATAAGATGGATAACGACCAGTTTTATGATTTCCTATTGGCAGCCTATACTCGAATGTTTGAAGTAGCAGATGACGGAGCAAGTATTTATGTGTTCCACGCCGATAGTGAAGGTTTAAATTTTAGGAAGGCATTTATCGAAGCAGGATTCAAACTGGCCCAGTGTTGCATATGGGCTAAGCAAGCGATGGTAATGGGTAGGCAAGATTATCACTGGATGCACGAACCCGTATTATATGGTTGGAAGCCGACAGGTGGACACTACTGGAATAGTGATCGGAAGCAAACGACACTTTGGCAATTTGATCGCCCATTTCGGAATGAATATCATCCAACCATGAAGCCGATTCCCTTGATTAGCTATCCAATTAAAAATTCCAGTAAGCTTGGTGATATCGTATTTGATCCATTTGGTGGTTCAGGCTCGACATTGATTGCTTGTGAGGAAACGGATCGGATTTGCTATACCAGTGAGCTTGATCCCAAATATGTAGATGTGATTGTGAAGCGGTATATTGCCTACGTTGGCGACAATAGCGGTGTGTATTTAATTCGGGATGGAGTGAAGACGGGCTATTCAGAAATTGTTGCTGAGCCAGAATTAGAGAACGAGTAGTTAACCTTTTCTGAAAAGAAGTGTAGTTATAAATACCAAAATAGAAAACAAGGAGACACTGAAGCAAACTATTGCGTAAGTTTTTCGATTTGCCTTAAGTTCAGAGAAGCCAGTAAATAAAAACATGAGACCGAGGAAAAATTGTGAGAATTTGAATAGAATATGGTCGCCGGGATAAGCAAGTGACCAAAGGGACGTGATTATAACAACAGCGGCACATACAAATTTAAGAACTTGATAGATATTCAGTTTTTTAAGCATAGGTAAATTCCCCCACTCATATACCGTATTTTTCGGTGTAACCCCTTTATACAATATTATACAACTATTTGATTCGGAATGGTAAGTAGTATGGTTATGATGAAGTAGTTGCTGAGTCGGCAAGGTCAGAGGTATCATGTGCTGACTAAAGCGAAAGGGTGATTGGATTGGGTAAGGCTAAAGTGAATATGGTGATTCGATTCCTAAAGGGCATGCAAGCTGAAAAGGTAAATGTGCTGGGAACTGAGGAGGCTCGGGAGGACAATGAGTTGATTCAGAAGATGATTGAGGATATCGAATTGTTTTACGAGGTTGAGTTAGAAGGGTAAGCTGATACATATGGGGAATGGCCGATAGTTGGCTGTTCCCTTTTTTCATGATGGGGGTGAGTTAATGAGCAAAAACAATAATAATCCAAAAAGGAATAAACCTAAAATACTAACCAAGTACGATCAATTTGTTGTGCCAAGGCTGAGGGATATTCCCGTTTGGGTACGTGAAGGGGCAACAGATGAAGAGATTGCGAAACGACTAAATATTCATATTTGGACATTAGGCGACTATCGTAGGAAACATCCCAAATTTGCTGAAGCATTAGAACGTCCAACTAAGTGGGAAACCCATGTATATCCTCGGTTAGCGGAGATTCAGCAATGGTTCGAAGAAGGCGTGAACGCGGAGGATATTATCAGGAAACTCGATATAGGTAAAACGACTTGGTACGAGTATATAGATAAACATCCGATGCTGGCTGAACTAGTCAAATGGAGCAGATCTGTCCCGATTTCACACGTAGAAAATTCACTTTTGAAAGCTGCTACGGGCTATGAATATGAGGAAATTCGTACAGTAGTTGAAGAGGACAAAAATGGAAAAAAGAAGACGCGTATTGAAAAAGTGAAACGATATCAGCCCCCGAATCCGACAGCGATGATCTTCTATTTAAAGAACCGCGCACCCAATGAGTGGAATGATCGACGTGAGCTGGTGGTGAATACAAAAGCACTGGAACAAGAACGAAAGCAGCTATTTCTAGATATGATCGAAGCGGATGTAGTGGATGCTGAATATGAAGCTATTGAGGAATCGGTAGAGATTGAGGAAGGGTATATGGAGCCGGATGCTTCGCAGCTATAACGTTATGCCGTCAGTATTTGTATAGATAAACGCCAGTTTCAGCCCAGAATTAGCCTGTAAATTGCCCAAATTCAGTGCATAAGATAGGTTATGCAATCAGTGGACTTTCCTTCGCATCAACGGTATGATGTGACACACAAGCGGAAAGGTGGGGGCAAAGATGGAGTATATTCAAGGGTTTGAAGCACATTTACGGAGCAAGGATCGGAGTGAAAATACGGTTTCCTGCTATATTAGGGACGTATTGCAGTTTATAACCTGGTATCAAAGGAAAACGGAATATGGACTGGATCAGTGGATTGAACTGGATGGAGTAGAATATAAGAAGTATCTGCAAAGCACCAACCAAGCGATACTGACCATCAACCGTAAGATCGCCAGTATCAACGTATTTGCGCAGTGGATGCACCAGCAAGGCTATATAAAGGAAGAAATACATATCGAAGCAGTCAGGAACAAGGTCGTTCGGCAATACAAAGGGTTAGCGGAAAAGGATTTGTGGAAGCTGCGGAATGAAATTCACCGTATGGGCAATCGAATGCATATCTGTATGATTGAATTGCTGCTGGGAACAGGGATACGGGTAAGCGAATTGGTTGGAATCAAGTT
>NZ_JBSQBM010000054.1:0-3963 GCF_059417685.1 Paenibacillus sp. LT-B23
GTTTATGAGCTGAGCTTAGAATTTTTCTCTAAATACATCAATAATCTTAATGAACATATTGATAATGCAAGATTTGAAGTGGAAATTGATGATCATGGTGACATACTCGCTGAATTACAAAAAGAAGCTGACTATGAACGCTATTTAGAAGAAATGATGGAATTAGAATAAAATGCAAGTTTGATCAGTCCAATATTAATGCGAATAGCGAAGGAGTCTAAATTCATGAAGGCTATGGCAATTGTAAGATCATCCATCGAATGGAGCATAGATGAACAGCAAAATAAAATAGAACAGTATGATACACAACTGGTGATCCTCTCTTGATTTTTATATGCAAAATGGAAGGGAGAAAAGTGGATTGGTATCAAATAGACTAATAGATAACTTAAAATCTAAACAAAATAAATGGAGCTACAACCAACGTATATGGTTAAGGGGCGCTAGTATTGGATGGATAAAGGGCTATTGTGACATCAAAGATAAATATGCAGTAGAGAGATTAGTGAATGGAAAGTTAGTAGTAAGATTGTATTTGTCTGAAAATATTATGGAGTATGAGCCTTGGGATGAAGAAAAGAAGAAACAAAATAAAGACCGCATAGATACTATAAAAAGACAAAAGAGCTTAGAAAATTAAATCAAGATTTTTGATGGATGGTAGTGTGAAATGTAGACTTTAAACTATCAACAATTGTTCCTTTAGATAGGAGAAAAACTACGTCTTAATTAGAGCCAAAATCTAGTTCTAAAATAGTATTCTTGTACTAACTATGATATGCAACAAATAAGCCTAGATAAATTTCTAGGCTCTTTGCTGTGTCTGCTATTATATTAGCAAATCTTTGGGTTCTTCTTGTGATTCGTCGACGTGAATAAAAACATCGCTCAACGTAAAGTGACGCTGAATATTCATTTTTTTAGCGTAGTGGTTTAGAGAATTAACCATCTTATCTAAAGTGTCGAAATCTGCTCTTTTAACATTTCCATTCACAAAATCATTTATTGTGTTGGGACGAAAACGGTATGTTACTGCAAACTTATTTTGTGTTAATGCAAGTTCTTTTAATGACTCGCCTAGTGTTATCTTGATCATATCAAAATAGTTCCTTTCAATAATATCTATTTCTAAAAACAGGCTCTAACACAACAGTAATAGGATAAAAAATTTAACGGGAAAGTGATAAAAACCTTTTGACTTTATCTATTAATAGATATAAAATATAACTGTTAGTAGATAAATAAGGAGTGATACTAAATGACCCAAAAAGAAAACAAATCAAGCCATAATTAATATTATCAGACAGGGACAGGTTTGGGAATCAGAAGAAGCCGCTGAAAAAGAACTACACTATTACCATATCACCGATGCTCTCAACCGCAAATGGCAAACGATTGGCCTTAATGTCAGCGATGCAATTCAAGTGTTCGAGCATGGTAACGATGGGGTGTGGACTCGTATTATTGCGCCAGCACCTTACAATCCAAATATAAGCGTCAATGACCTAATCAATCTGCTCAATATTTCCCCTGAAGCAACAGGCATTCGCAATGATATGCAAATCATCCTGAACACTGTTGAGAGAAGAAATTCCTTCATTAGCAGAATCATCAACGTTAATGCTGGAAGCACATTTATTTTACTCCACCAAATGAAGGAAGAATATTTACAGCATAGCCAACTTACAGACGAACAGTTCATTCAATTGTACGCTGTAAATCCCGTGGAAGCATTGTCCATGTATTTCTTGCAGCCTATTGATATCATCGCATATTGGGAATGGGAAGCGGCAGGAGGTATGGCTGAGAAGGCTATCCAGTACAAACGTGAGGAACCTTTATTACCGTTTATTCAGGCCATTGAACGTGCTGAGGATGAAGCGAGAGGGATTGTTTCAGGCTTCTAAGTGTCACGTTACTCAACTATAAACCGAATGGGGAAGATACATATATGATAATCGCACTGAGAAAACTGCAACCAATTCAAACCACTACTAACAACAAAGGGGTGAATGCCATGAATATCATGTTTGAACAACTGCTAATCGAATTTGAAATCAAGCCTACAGCCGTTATCCTTATCGACCTGATGAGATTCCACCTTAAGTCTGTTTCACGTATGAATGAATTTGCAAATCGGATGCTGAACGAAGACTCTCCGTTCTCGTTGATCGTGAAAATGTGGAAAGAAGATGTGGAGGCTCATGGTTACACTGACAAAGCAACATTCGTTTATGATTACTACCGCGACAAACAACCTACACTGGAAAAGCTGTTTCAGGAACAAATGCCAGCTTGGAAAGTAAATCGACTGAATTCAGATGATCCTGAACGTATATATGACGTTTACGTTGAACGTGGCAAGTATTCAACTTCTGGCGAAGTGGTATTATTCATCTAATCCAATAAATACATAGCAGGGCAGAGAAAGCTAAATATTCATATTCATTATAGGATAATATTCTGTCCTGCTTAATCATATAACAACGTAATAATACTATTCAGTAGGCTTCAATAACCTTTTTAGGGCTTTTAACAGCTATGACAATCAAATGTAAAAGAGTCATTTTATCATCATAATCGACACTATAACGTTAATAATACATTCTATCAAATCAATCAAGGAGCGATAACCAATGTATAAATGTGGACGACTCATAAAGGGTAAGCTTTTCCTGCAAACTTGGGATGGTCAGTTAATCAGTCTCAAAACATTAGCTCAGGCTAATAGAGACGCTATGTAACATGAGTTTGGATTAGTTGGACTCAATATATAGTTCAGGGAGCGTCAAATTTAGCCCCTTGAATATGATACTAGCGGCTAGAAATAGGCGTTTTTTGTTACTCAAAATACTGTCGTTCTAAATAAATAGAGATGGGAAATTGTACCTATCTATTGTATGATAAAGGAAATAGTATTCAGATAATTCAAATTCTTTAGCGTAATCCTTTGTTTAAAATCAGAATTTTGATAGAGAAGAGGTTACTTTATATGACTCAGAGTATAAAAGAAATAGCTATAGAACTAACTATTATTTCTGGGAAGATGGTATTGGATGATTGAATGATTGGATGTTGAGAACTTTTGGGTATAACAAGAGGCCCAAAAGAGGAGCATTTTTCACAAAATTCATTAGCAGATCCAGACTTGTTAGAGAAACTTTTCTGATTAGAGAGATTTTTATTGCTTGTTGTTCTTCTGGGCTTATTGCGTTATCAAGTAAAGTGGATACTGACATGATATCTAAAATAATTGGATTAATAATTGATACCTTATTAAACGTTGATGGTGTAACTGCTGCATTTAGATTCAACTCAAGGAGAGAGGCTGAAAATTACATATTAGAAGGTATTAATGAGTATATGAAAAAGGATATAGATAACTTTAATACTGTTCTTTTTGATAGAGCGCAGATTTTTACTGAGGAGTATATAAATAAAGGATGGTTAGTAAGCGCTGCACGGCTTATTGTGGATAAAGATAGTCCCCTAGTTACTATCAATGAAACGACAAAAGAGCTTCTTAATAATGTCATTATATATGATATATAAGTTAATCTAATAAAGATTCATAAGATAACTAGATAATTAATCTAAAAGGAGGAGCATTGTTGTCTATATTAGTGATAGTGTGTGTCATTGCTATATTGATTGCTTTGGTGTTGCTACGCTTATTTAAGAAGCCTAGAGTTCAGGAACCGTATAAGGTAACGCAGGATATTGACCCTTACTACATTGGCATAAACGAGATAGACCGTATGGAAGATGGTAAGGACTTTGAAATGTACCTGTTCAGGCTGTTCCTGTGTTTGGGCTATGATGATGCGTATAAAACACAAGACAGTAGAGATTTTGGAACAGATTTGGTATTTACGGATAGAGAGGGCTACCGCTGGATTGTCAACATTAAACTAGACAATTTTTTTGTGGTGCCTCTGCTTGAACTCAGCAGGACTCAAGTAC
>NZ_JBSQBM010000055.1:0-3860 GCF_059417685.1 Paenibacillus sp. LT-B23
AGATTTATTGAAATATGTACGAGAACTCAAAAGTCTCGGAGTCGCCGTATTCTTTGAACGGGAGAATATTAATACACTCGATACCACAGGCGAAGTACTGCTGACCATCCTGAGTTCCCTTGCCCAAGATGAGAGTCGAAATATTTCTGAAAATAGTCGATGGGGGATACTGCGCGGCTTTCAAAACGGTAAAGTCTTCTGCAACACGAATCGCTTCCTTGGCTACGATAAGGACGAGCAGGGGGAACTGGTGATTAACGAGCCTGAAGCAGAGATTGTACGCAGGATATATGAGGAATATTTAGATGGGAAAAGTTATCAGGCGATAGCCAGAGGTTTGATGCGAGACCACATTAAAACAGTCACGGGTGGCGATACGTGGTGGGATTCCTCCATTACATTAATACTGACCAATGAGAAATATTACGGAGCTTTGCTTCAGCAAAAGACGGTAACGGTAGATTTTCTAACCCACAAACGAATAAGGAATAAAGGACAGGAGCAGCAATATTTAATTGAGAACAACCATGAACCGATTGTATCCAAGGAACTATTTGAAGCGGTGCAAAAGGAAAAGGAACGGAGGGCCAAGCTAAAAGGTAATGTGATGGGGGAGAGTAAAAGATACTCCAGTAAATATGCACTCAGTAGCAAAGTATATTGTGGATGCTGTGGGGCCATTTTTAAACGCCGAACCTGGAACAGCAATAATCCATCCAAAAAAGTGGTATGGCAATGCAAAACGTATGTCAATGAAGGTAAAGCAGCCTGTGATGCCAAATCAGTCGACGAACAAGTTTTACATTCCGCGTTTGTACGATTGTTCAATCGGATGTATGAGAATAAGGAAAGATTTATTAAAACGCTGAAAGCCAATATTGAATCGGTACTTTCCAGCAGAGTAAGGCAAGAACCGCTATTGGATATCGAAGGACAGATGCAACAATTGAAATCCGACTTGAAGGAATTAGTGAATCTCAAACTACGGAATCAGATGGATGAGACGGTATATGATGAAGAAACGAACAGACTTTCCAATGAACTCAACGAGCTACGACAACAGAAGCTGACACTGGAGCAGGAGCATGAGCAAAAGGCACAACTTAAGGAACGTGTAGATGAAATTATACAAATTCTAAGCTTGCGGAAAGATATACTGGAACAATTTGATGATAACCTATTTAATGCGTTGGTGGAGAAGATCATGATTCTCTCACCAGCGCATTTTGTTTTTACCTTGAAAAGTGGAATGGACATAGACGAAATACTGGACTAACGAAGTCATAGGATAACATTATCAGTAGGCTAACGAGTAACTGTGGGTTGTATGACGGGAAGGATCAATCGAATCCCGTCTTTCACTCCTTCCATATAGATGGATTGTTTGTCCTGACTTAGCTGATAGCCTATGGCTTCTTCCCATTCGGATAGCAGCTGTTGAATATCACCGTTTTGATTCATTTTGAATTGATCCATTTGAGTGAATAGATTTTTGTCCTCAGATGAATATGAAGCCTGTTGTTCGCTGCAAAGTTCTAATTGATAAAAACGTTGGCGTAATGCTTCGAGAAACCAATCTGGCCAATTTGACATAGCGTATTATCCCTCCCGTTTGTTGAAGTGTGTGTATGTTAACTCTGATGGGGAGGGATGGCAAGTTATTGTTTCATATAAAAGCTCATTCCCACTCATGATTCAAGTAGGAGTAAGCTTTTGAAAGTTTAATATTAAGGTACACATAAACCTATTCAATTTCTATGTTACAGAATTTTAGATAATTTTGTACCATCAAACTTGTGACCCCATCCTCTATTTTCTTCTATAGAAAATTTTAGGAATGGATCGATGCTTGGCAATGGAAAGTTGTAATCTATCATGAACTTAATAATTCTCTCCAAAGATTTCAAACTGCTTTCGCCGTATCCTTCGATTACAGTATAAGTATGACTGATACCAAGATCATAAATTCCTCGTAGTAAGGCATCCACTGATCCATCAATATTTTGATATAAGCTATACAAATATATGAATTCATCTTTACTCAGCCGCTCAAACTCTTCCTCCTCATATGTTTTAAACTCCGTTAAATTCTCAGGGATTAATTCAACAACTATATCATTCCAATCATCTAAGTATTGGATACTAGTGAATTCCCATAAATAATTCAAAACGATTCTCCAATCATTAACATCATATTTCAAGGCTATTATAGCGTTCTCAAAACAGCTAACTCCATATGCAACTCTACCTCTCATTGAAATATGCTTAAATTTTTCCACATCCATTATCACTAGTCTCCTTTATACCACCCGGTTAGTGCGTCAGCAACATTTCCTTTAAAAGTAAATGTACAGTTTTCGCAAGCTATTTTTGCTGATCCAAACTCGTTTGGCGTTGTTTTAATAGTGTATATATATAAATCATTCACATTAGCCTTTTGGTTTAGCGCTTGATTCACTGCATCTACTTCTGCACAATTTCCTACTGAATATTCATTAAGAGAATCTTTTGGTAATAATCCTGGTTTGTCTTTGCTTCCAAATAAAATTGTATTCTTCTTATCTCCACTAAGCTGTATACCTTTATTCATTCCATAATAATATTTTCCTGTTCTTGCGTCATAGGCTACAGCAGCTGTATTGAAATTATCCATTTTTCTTTTTGAAGGAGCAAGCTTTTTCTGCATACTTGACCATTCAGTTGCAGCATCAAGTAATTTTTTATCAGAAGGTAACTTAGGCTTACCACTAGCTGTTCCCTCAGTTTTCGGTGCTTCTATAGGTTTGGAAGGTGCAGGCTTTCCGATTGGCGGTTCTTTAACGGTAGACTTTGGAACTTTAATTGATTTAGAAGGTATCTTTATATTCCTGCCAAATTTAGCACCGTATAAACTTCCTACCATCTGAAATTCAGAAAATACGCTACTTACAATAATCGCATTTGCCTGCCATTTTGGTATTTCTTTGCCTGTCCAATAGTTCTTTCCTTCTTTAGCTGCTTTAATCTGTTCTACGAAAATATCCACATTTTCTGGTTCGTGATGTAATTTGATTTCTCCATTTTTGATAGCTTCGTTATAGGCAAGAGAAGCTTGTGCAGCTTTCTGATCGGTAACTCCATTTTTACTGAGGACCCACATAGTACCCATAAATTTTTTATCATACTCATCAAAATTATAGGATACTTTGGCTTTTTCAGCTGCCATGTAGCTGTCATAATTGGCTCTCCAGCGTTGTCTTAGATCTACAGGGATCTGCTGATATGCATGAACCATGGCATTAGACTCTTTCAGCAGGTTCTTAACCAGCTCTAATGGGCCACCGGAATTAGCTATATGACGCGCACTTGTATATGCTTTTCCTAATATCCATTTGCTATAGTAGGCTTGTCTTGCTTGCTCATGCTCATATTGACTGATTAGTCCTTGGAGTGCTAAACCAGCCAAGTGTTTGAGTGGGTGCAACCCTGTTTCTTTACTGCCTCCAACCGTTGGCGTTCCCTTGCTACGAATAGGGATGGCTCCAGTTGCTTGTAACACCGTTGCCGCCACTTTACCTGCTGGCCCACCCACCGTATTCAACATCACACTGGCTACGTTCCCAACTACGGGAATGGAACCTAACAGCTTGGATACCGTTCCCATCAAGGCATTCGCCTGTTGAAGTGCTGCTGGAGTTGTAACTTTTGCTTTAGGAGTAGAGGCTTGGCTGCTAGATGAATCCTTTGCTGCTGATTGGGCTGCTTCATAAGCTTTTATGCTCATCAATGGTGGCTCAGGCACAGGAGGGAGGTCAGCTACAAAAACGGGAGCTTTCACCGTACCTTCCTGATATATCACTGGAGACTTGGTATCTGTCTCA
>NZ_JBSQBM010000056.1:0-3588 GCF_059417685.1 Paenibacillus sp. LT-B23
TATACCGGTTAAACACCCTAATTCAGGACAATACACCTCTTATTCGATATCAGATGTAGAATTTCGTTAATTTGCTTTGTTTCTCGCCGCCCTGCACCTGGTTTATCTTATACACAAGATGGTGAGCCAATCAGTGATGAGCAGATTTGTGAATGGATCATGGAGTTCTTAGCAGGCGAAGGCGCGAACTACGGCTATCGTAAACTGACCGTGCTTTTAAGCCGCCGCCATCAACTGAAAATTAACAAGAAGAAAGTTTACCGTCTATGCAAGCGGATGGATGTGCTTCGTCCACAGCGGAAACTCAAGATTAAATTCTCTGGCCCATCGCAATACCATCTTTGGATCAAGCTCATGTTGTCTTGCTATAGCGGTCATGTTGCCGATTTCCTTCCCCTTGGCAACCATCATCTTCTTGAAATTTAGATCATACTGTTTCTTCTTCATTTCGTTCCCCTCCTCCTCAATATTATTGTATCGGAGTAAGGGGTGTACTGTCCAAGTTCAAATAGGGGCTAAATAGACACCAAAAAAAGAGCGGGCTATCTTTTCGATAACCTGCTCTTTTTCTTGATTTTTAGCCTTGCGCCATACTTAATGACATTGGCTTAATGGAACGCCTTTTTATGCACCTATTGTCATTGAATAGTCCTTCATGTTGAACGAACAATCGTTAAGCATTATTACATGATACATATTTCGAGTGGTATCCGGCGAGTCTAGCGGCCATGATGCACCCGCGCAGAAGCACTAACTGAATCTCGGTCAGATCACCAGCACGCGTTTGGCTATGCGCGTAGCGGCTGTGACTTTGTTGTGACGCGCCGCTATTTGAACTTGACGAGATCCTGGAAGATCAGTTCAGCCCAGGTATTGCCCCTGGCCTGGACGAGCGAGCCGCCATCCTTGAGCGGTCCTAGCGCAATCGGCGCGAAACCGAGTTGTTCGGCCAGAACCGCGACCGGCGCCACCGCATTTTCGTCGTCGCTTGACAAAAACACGACGCGGCTGCCGCCATTCACGCTCGGATCAGCGGCCAGAACGGCAGCGGGCAGATGGTTAAAGCCCTTTACGAACCTGGCGCCGGTAAACGCTTTGGCGACAACTGCGGACGACGGCTGACCATCCAGGTCTTCAACGGGAGCATTTGTATTTGTCGCGTCGATGATCGTCTTGCCCTGCCAGGTTGTGATCTGCTTCGCGACTTCGCGATGTTCCCAAAACGGAACCGCCAGGAAGATCGTGTCGGACGCGATTGCATCCTGCAGCGTCCTAGGGACAACGGTGGGGCCGATCGCTCGTGCCTGCTGTATCAACGTCACGGGAGGGCGCCGGCTGGCGACGGTCACATCGATGTTCTTTCTTGCAAATGCTCGGGCGAGTGCTTGGCCTACCGCGCCAAAGCCAATAATCGAATAGCTCATGTTAACTCTCCATTCAGGGGACGTTTTGATCAACCACGGACCCATGTTAATTGGTAACCGGGCGTGCGGGACCGTTGCCCGCGTTAGGCGGCCCGCTGCCCGCGATGCGCCACGCGAGACAATACCCGCTGGACAATCACCGAAATAAATCCCGCTTATTAATCAGGATTCCATACTTATCGACACAACTCGGATCATCTTCGTCAAGTTGACAGACCCCCCACACGCTTTTCGGCGTGATCTCAGATGGCCGATAAGCCGCCGTCGACAGACAAATCCACCCCATTCACGAAGCTCGAATCGTCTGAAGCAAGAAACAGCGCGGCCGTCGCAATTTCCTCAGGACGGCCCATCTTTCCCCGCGGGATCAGGGATTCGAACATCCGCTTCGTCTCCTCGTCGATAGCTTGGTCCTGCATCGGTGTGGCGATCGGCCCCGGGCTCAGCACGTTCACCCGGATATTCCTGCCCTTCAGTTCGTTGAGCCAAGTGCGTGCGAATGAGCGCAACGCCGCCTTGCTCGCCGCATACACGCCGAAACCAGGAAAACCTTTCACCGAAGTAACTGACCCGGTCATGATGATCGATCCGCCATCGTTGAACAGCGGCAACGCCTTCTGGACCGCAAACAGCGTTCCGCGCGTATTCAGGCCGAAGGTCGCATCGAAGTGCTGCTCGCTAATCTCGCCCAGTGGGCCGGCTTCGCCCGTGCCAGCGCTCGCGAATAGGACATCGATCTTGCCCTTTTCCCGCTTTACTGTATCGAACAGGCGGTCGAGGTCGTCGAGATTGGCCGAGTCGCCGCGCACGCCGGTCACGTTCCGGCCAATCAGCTTGACGGCCTCGTCGAGCGCCTCCTGCCTCCGGCCCGTGATGAAAACATAGGCGCCTTCTTCAACGAACCGCTTGGCGCTCGCCAGCGCCATGCCGCTCGATCCACCCGTGATGACTGCAACCTTACCTTCAAGTTTTCCCATGACTTCTTTCCCCTTTCGTGATGTCCGACAGTGTCTCGGTTCCCATTTGCACAAATGTGCTGTATCTTGTGGATCACTGATTCAGATACAGGTTCATCATATATGGATCAGTGATCCATTGTCAAGGCGATTTATGCGAGCCACGCCATACAGCCAATTTGATTATAGTTCCCTTTCGGAACATTAGCAATAATATTTGATAGAATGTTTCCAAAAGGAACATTTATAATGTAATATATTAATAGGGGTGATTTAGGTGGCTACATTCGCCGAGAGATTTAAAATGCTTCGTGAAGAGCGAGGATGGACGCAGGAGCAAGCTGCAGAACGATTGAAAATATCTAGATCTACCATAGCTGGATACGAGTCTGACAAAAAAGGCAGAACACCAAGGAAGGAAACGATCGATAAGATTGCCACTCTTTTTGGGGTTTCTATAGACTTTTTATTAGGTCGCATTAACGAAGAATACAGCGGCCAGTACTCAGATTCTAGAAAATATTTCCGAGCGAGCGCTGTCACGGGCGAAGCCGGCCCACTGGGCGAGATTACCGAGCAGCCATTGTCAAGGCGATTTATGCGAGCCGACGCCAGAAAAAATTACAGCCATCTACTTGCAGTCGCGCGTGACGTCGTCACCGAGCATGGTGCCGACGCGTCCATGCGAGATATCGCCCGCCGGGCCGACGTCGGGTTGGCCACACTGCTTCGCCATTTCCCGACGCGAGAAGCCTTGTTCGAAGCGTTGCTGCGTATGAATGTGGACGCACTGACGCAGCAGGCAGCCGAACTCGAAACGTCGAAGCCACCTGACGAAGCGCTGGTGTCCTGGTTTCGCGAAGGGGTGGCATTCTTTCATAGCTATAGCGGCGTTTGCGCCTTGATGGCGAGCGCCCACGCGGACCCGGACTCCGCGCTTCACGCTTCAAGCTCAGCGGTGCGGTCAGCGGGCGCGCGACTACTGCTCCGCGCTCAGGCCGAGGGAACGGCGCGCGCCGATATGGATGGGGTCGACCTGTTCGCCCTGATGTCGGCGCTCGGCTGGCTCGTCGGCCAGCCCGGATTCGCGCCACGGGGGGATCATCTCTTTCACGTTATTACGAGCGCCATCCTGATAAATCGGCCTAGCAACGGTGTCAAGAAGGCAACGTGTTGAATCAGATTTGCCGACGCATACTTTCCTACCA
>NZ_JBSQBM010000057.1:0-3309 GCF_059417685.1 Paenibacillus sp. LT-B23
TTTCTCTTCTGGCAGAATAATGTCTACTTCGTTCAAAACTACACCAGCATGTAAAACCACGGTGCGAGCGATTTCTTCAACATGTCGACCCAATCGATCTATATATTCCGGTTCGTACAATAGACCGTTATAGCTGAATTTCATCCGTAGTGTCTCACCGGGCACAACGTTAAGGTTGAAGGAATAATTAGTCTGTTCAAAACCAGCCATCTCCGAAACCGCTAAACTGTTTTCGTCCTCGTGATCGGAGACTTCCTGCATACCCGGAAAATTTTCAAAGGCCAAAATATGATGTATCAGATTGCTCTTCAGCATACTACCCGACTGAATATCAGCAAGGGGCACATAATGGTGTTGCCCAGCCTCCATAACCGAATGCTGTACATGCTGGACAAACTCCGAAAAAGCAAGATTGTCCTCTTCACTCCAAATGCGTACGGGAATAGTATTGATAAATAGGCCTACCATATTTTCTGCTCCCGGAATATCTGATGGGCGGCCGGAAACTACAGAGCCAAATACTACATCGCGGGTGTTATTGTATTTCATCAACAGCAGACCCCAGATGGAGTGAAACAATGTACTCAAAGTAACCTTAAGCTCTTTTGCCAGAGACTCCAACTGAGCTGTTAATTGTGGATCAAAACTAAAGGTTTGCTGCTGTGGATCGTAGCCAATAGGGCTCCCTTTACCACTCGTAGGCAAGATACTTTGCTGTTCAAAACCATCCAAATATCGCTCCCAAAACGTAAGCGCTGTATCCGTATCCTGTTTGTCCAACCATTTCAAGTAATTTTCATAAGAGGGTGCTTCACCAAGCTGAACTGGCTCCTTCTTTTGCAATGATGTATAGATTTGAAACCATTCCTTCAGAACGATTTCTAAGCACCATCCATCCATGATGATGTGGTGGAAGCTAACGATCAGCTTGTAAACATCAGACGCACATTGCAATATGGAGACCCGGAATAACTCATCCCGGGTGATATCAAATCCGTTGGCCTTATCACGTTGAACAAACTGTTCTATATAGGCCGCCTGGTTAGATTGCTCCAGTGAAGAAATGTCTTCAAAGTGAATTGCTGGCTGCTTCTGCCGGAATACGATCAATTTAGGCTCTTCAATATTGGCGTGAAAAACATTGCTGCGTAATATCTCATGGCGCTCAAATAGAAGAGAAAGACTTCGGTCCAGAAGCTCCACTTCGAGTAAGCCCTTTAAGGTAAGACTCACTTGTTCAAAATAGGCGTACGAAGTTTGATCTAGCAAGCTATGAAACAAGATTCCTTGCTGCATCGGGGTTAATCGGAATATACTTTGAATTTGCAGATCTTTACTCATAATCCACCGCCTACGAAGATGTATTATTTTTATAGTACGCCATAATTTCATCCAAATCGCCAATCGAAAGATTCTCATTGCTCACATCTGCTGGAGTCCATTCCTTCTCCTTCTTTTCGGAGCAATGCTCAATGATCTCCTGTAAACGACCTTGCAAGAAATCCCCCAACTTTTGAATGCTCGATTCCGCATATTCACAACTGCTATACTCTATCCCGAGGGTTAATACCCCCTGTTCGATACTGCCATTAATATCAAGCGCAAATGGTGTCTCTGTCTCCTCACTTACAGTCCGGCCTGGGGAACAATTTGATTCGACAAATAAAGGCGCAACGGAGCCTGAATCAATTTGTCCGTGATAATTAAACCGGATTTCAGGAGCAAAATGTACATGATTATTACTTTTAAATTCGCGTGGGGTCATATATTCTAAAATTCCGAAGTCAATGCCCTTATTAGGAACACGTCGTAACGCTTCCTTGGTCAGCTTAATTTGATAAGATAAATCGGCTTTATGCTTCATATCCAGATGAATAGGATACATGGTAGTAAACCAACCTACCGTTCTGGTTATATCTATATCATCAAAAATCTGTTCCCGTCCGTGTCCTTCCAGCAAAATGATAAATTCGTCATCATCGGTCCAATCTTTCAACGCCAATCCAAAAGCTGCCAACAGTAGATCGTTTACATTAGTACCGTAAGCCTTGTGAACATCCTTCTGCAGACGATCCGTTTGTTGTTTGGAAAGCTGTACGTTGCAGATTTTCAGGTCTTTCCCTCTTCTATCAGCGGCCGGATAGTCTTTGTGAAGTGGTTTACTGGCATGACTAATCACATTCTCCCAATAACGCTTGTAACGAGCGGGACGCCCACCCTTCGCATCATTACGAAGGCGATGTGTCCAATCCTTCCATGAATGGGTCTTTGCTTGGAAGAGGATTTCTTCATTTTTAAGCGCCTGCATATACCCCTTCTCCAAATCTTCCAATAGGATTCTCCAAGAAACTCCATCTACCACCAAATGATGAATCGCAAGTAATAAGTGATCACCTTGAGCGGTGTGAAACAAACCCGCTTGCACAAGAGGACCCTTTTCTAAATTCATACGCCGCTGAATCGCTTCGCTGAGGGCTTGGATTGCTTCCTCAATGGATGACTCATGACTTACATCCAGAACGGTAAGAGCATACGCCTTTCGATTCGTACCGTGAATGATGGGAATAATTCTGTCCTGATTCGCTGTATAAGTCATTCGTAACGCATCATGATGTTCAGTCAGCTTACACAACACCTGATCCACCAATTCTTCCTTCCATCCATTTTGGCTATACAACATGACGGCTTGGTTCCAATAGTTTGATTCAGTGAATTTTTGCTCAAAAAACCATCTTTGGATGGGTGACAGTTCAGCCTCCCCTTCGATAATCCCTTGTTCGGCTTGAATACTGACTGCTCTCAAATCCGGAGTCAGGCTACCTATCGTCTGATGACGGAAAAGGTCCTTAATTTCCATACGAAATCCGTGCTTACTTAGACGTGAGGAAATCTGAATAGCTTTAATCGAATCCCCGCCCAGTTCAAAAAAATTATGATTCGTTCCGATAGGGGCATAGCCAAGAACTTCTTGCCAGATCTCTGCCATCAATGTTTCCATCTTATTGGAAGGAGAAACATAATCTACTTCAATCGACAGCCTGTCATCAGGCTCAGGTAATGCTTTTCTGTCAATCTTACCGCTCGATAAATAAGGCATAGCTTCCATAGACACTATATAAGCAGGCACCATGTACTCGGGTAGGACATCTTTAATACGAGCCTTTAATGCTTGTGCGTTTAATTCCTTAGCATGTTCAACATAGGCGCATAAGGAGCTTCCCCCTGAACGGTCATCACGAGCAAGCACCACTGCCGCCTGGACGCCTTCATGGGCCAATAGTGCCGCTTCAATCTCACCCAGCTCGATCC
>NZ_JBSQBM010000058.1:0-3201 GCF_059417685.1 Paenibacillus sp. LT-B23
AGTTCAGCCAGCATCGGATGCTTATCAATATACTCGTACCAAGTCGTTTTACCTATATCGAGTTTCTTGATGATATCCTCTGCATTCACGCCTTCTTCAAACCATCGCTGAATCTCCGCTAGTCTAGGATATACATGGGTTTCCCACTTGGTTGGACGTTCCAATGCTTCAGCAAATTTCGGATGCTTCCTGCGATAATCGCCTAATGTCCAAATATGAATATTTAGCCGTTTCGCAATCTCCTCATCTGTGGCTCCTTCACGTACCCAAACGGGAATATCCTTCAGTCTTGGCACAACGAATTGATCATATTTGGTCAGTATTTTTGGTTTATTCCTTTTGGGATTGTTATTGTTCTTACTCATTCTGCTCACCTCCATCACAAAAAAAGGGAACAGCCGGCTATCGACCATTCCCCATATGTATCAGCTTACCCTTCTAACTCAGCCTCGTAAAACAATTCGATATCCTCAATCACCTTCTGAATCAACTCATTGTCCTCCCGAGCCTCCTCAGTTCCTAGCACATTTACCTTTTCAGCTTGCATACCCTTTAGGAACCGAATCACCATATTCACTTTTGCCTTACCCAATTGAATCACCCTTTCGGTTTAGTCAGCACATGATACCTCTGACCTTGCCGACTCAGCAATAGCTTCTTGATAGCCATATTGGTTACCATTCCGAATCAAATAGTTGTATAATATTGTATAAAGGGGTTGCACCGAATAATACGGTATATGAAGTGGGGGAATTTACCTATGCTTAAAAAACTGAATATCTATCAAGTTCTTAAATTTGTATGTGCCGCTGTTGTTATAATCACGTCCCTTTGGTCACTTGCTTATCCCGGCGACCATATTATATTCAAATTCTCACAATTTTTCCTCGGTCTCATGTTTTTATTTACTGGCTTCTCTGAACTTAAGGCAAATCGAAAAACTTACGCAATAGTTTGCTTCAGTGTCTCCTTGTTTTCTATTTTGGTATTTATAACTACACTTCTTTTCAGAAAAGGTTAACTACTCGTTCTCTAATTCTGTCTCAGCAACAATTTCTGAATAGCCCGTCTTCACTCCATCTCGAATCAAATATACGCCGTTATCACTGCCAACGTGGGCAATATATCGCTTCACAATCACATCTACATATTTAGGGTCAAGCTCACTCGTATAGCAAATCCGATCCGTTTCCTCACAAGCTATCAACGTTGAACCTGAACCACCAAATGGATCAAACACGATATCACCAAGCTTACTTGAATTTTTAATTGGGTAACTAATCAAGGGAATCGGCTTCATGGTCGGATGATACTCATTCCGAAAGGGACGATCAAATTGCCATAATGTCGTTTGCTTACGATCACTATTCCAATAGTGTCCACCTGTCGGCTTCCAACCGTACAATACGGGTTCGTGCATCCAGTGATAATCGGCGTGTCCCATTACCATTGCTTGTTTAGCCCAGATACAGCATTGTGCTAGTTTGAATCCAGCTTCGATAAATGCCTTCCTAAAATTTAAACCTTCGCTATCAGCATGGAACACATAAATACTTGCTCCATCATCTGCTACTTCAAACATTTGAGTATAGGCAGCCAATAGGAAATCATAAAATTGGTCGTCATCCATTTTATCATTCTCAATTTTCAATGCATCCTTGGTCTTACCTGTATAGTCCACATTATAAGGTGGATCAGTCACAATGAGTTGTGCCTTCTTGCCATCCATCAATATTGCGATATCTTGTGGATTAGTCGAGTCACCGCATATGAGCCTATGCTTACCAAGTAGCCAAATGTCACCTTTGCGAGTAATCGGATGTTCAGGTAATGCTTCTTCTAAGTCGAAATTATCTTCATCATCCACATTTTCTTCGTGTAATGTATCCAGCAACTTCTCACACTCACTCATATCAAATCCAGTTAGAGAAAGATCATAATCAGCTAGTTTTAATTCTTCCAGTTCCTGCGCCAGCAATTCAAAATTCCAATCTGCATACTCAGCCGTCCTATTGTCTGCGATTCTGAAGGCTTTGACCTGTTCAGGCGTTAAATCATCGACTAATATAGTTGGGACTTTCTTTAATCCAAGCTTCTTGGCTGCTAACAGTCGTGTATGTCCTGCTATGATTTCATGATTGCTGTCAATTAGAATGGGATTTTTAAAGCCATAACTCTGAATACTCGTTGCTACATAATCTACAGCTTTCTCATTATTTCTGGCGTTTTTTATGTATGGAATTAACGTTTCTACGTTTACGAATTTGATTTCCAATCCACTTGATTCCCCTTTCTACCTTCATTTTTAAAAAGGCTGCAATCCACATCCAGGTGAAAAACACACCAACCGCAGTGATAAATCGTAATATTTCTATGATTATTGCTTGTAACATTAATAGCATTGTTGTTGCTCCTCTCTAAATGAAAAAGGAACCCTAGCTCATAGCCAGAGTTCCCGTGTTATCGAATTTGTAATTGTAAACCTGCTCATTGTGTCACGTGACACATTTCAAACTTTGTAGGTTCAAGTCCTCAATTCGTGTAGTTTAAAATTTTGCAAATAATAGTCCAATTCAGCAAGATTAATTTCAACCTGTAAATCAAAAATTTTAAAACGATATTCCTAGCCAGTTAATAATATGACTTGATTACGTGTATGAATGCTGCTGAATGTATGTATGTATGGTCTATACGTGGGATAGGGGAAACTCAAAACCGCGATAAAACCACTTCGCTACGCTTCGTAAAACGGTAGTATCGCCTGCCGACGTTTCCCCTCCCACACCCAACCCCATTTCGGCTAATTAAGTTCACTTTCTCAACTCCAATCATCCCTTCACTCTAAAATTTATGGCTAGACATATGTATTCATATCCTATCACAGCCTCTCTACGGGCTGACAAGCCCATTGTATAAATCCATCTATAAACATGTTTCCTATTCTCCGTCCGTTTGTTTCCAATTTTATAACGCCAAATTCCTGTCTTCGCTCCAATTTCTCCATTATAATTGTGGATTTTTATTAGCTGTTTCCATGTTTCCAGTTTTGAGCACTCCTTATCACATATACACTCTTCACCAGCACATAATATTCGATCAAATATTATTTATATGTATTTCTCTCAAGAGTTAAAAAAACAGGAAACATGGAAACAAACTCATTATTCTCTATATAAATAAAGCATTTTTCCGTTTCCAATC
>NZ_JBSQBM010000059.1:0-2054 GCF_059417685.1 Paenibacillus sp. LT-B23
GTCTTGAGAAAATAAAGTCTTTGTGTCCAGTGGGTTCCGTCATGATTGTGAGGCCGAGGATTTCGTATGGCAACACCGCCGTCCCAGGGTACCCGTCAGCATAGGGGGGTATCGGTCGGCATGGAGCATCAGATCACCGGCGGCCAGGGGAAATCGCAGGCAGGCCGGCGCAGCGAGGAAATGCTGCGATTCGCCAATGCCGACGGGCGCTGTCGACGCCTTGGCATCGGAGGCACCGGGAGTCTGCCGACTGTGGAGGCCGTCCTCCGTTTGCAAGCGGGACAGGCTTAGTGAATTTATGGTATAATTTACAAGACTAAACAAAGGGAGATGAGGAATTATGAAGAAACTCGGGGAAATTTTTCTGGCATTAGCCATAGTTTTGGGGCTTGGTCTAGCGGCCGGAAATGTGCAGCCTCCCTCCGCCTCCGCGGCCGGTACAGAGTATTATGTGGCCACGAGCGGCAGCGACTCCAACGCCGGAACGAGCGACGCGCCGTGGAAGACGCTGCAGCACGCGGCCGACGTGGCTCCTGCGGGCAGCACGGTTTACGTCCGGGGCGGCGTGTACAATCAGAAGCTGAAGATTACCCGCTCCGGCTCCGCTTCGCAGGGTCCCATCGTGTTCACCAACTATGGGACGGAGACCGCCACCATTGACGGCACAGGACTTTCGGTCAGCGGGACCCAAGGGCTGATCGAACTGGCCGATGTCGATTACGTTACCGTTCAGGGGTTTGAAATCCGCAATTTTACCACTGCTTCCAAGAACGTGGTGCCTGTAGGTATTTATGTCCACGGTTCGGGCGGCTTCATTAATCTGTCCAACAACAAAATCCATGACATCAAAAACACGGTCACCCCGACCGGCAAAGATCGGCTGGGCCGGGACGCCCACGGCATCGCTGTTTATGGCACGAAAGCTCCGGCTTCGATTCACGACCTTACGATCAGCGGCAATGAGCTTTACAATCTTGTGCTGGGTTCGAGTGAATCGCTCGTTTTAAACGGCAACGTAGATGGTTTTGCGGTGACCGACAACCTCATTCACAATAATGACAACATCGGGATCGATCTGATTGGCTTTGAGGGAACCGCGCCGAATACCGCTTACGATCAGGCGCGAAACGGGTTGGTGAAGGGCAACCGGGTGTACAATAATTCTTCCAATAATAACCTATCTTACAAGAAAGACGACAACTCGGCCGGCGGCATTTATGTGGATGGCGGCAAGGACAGCATTATCGAGCAGAACTACAGCTACAACAACGACATCGGCATCGAAATTGCCTCCGAGCATGCCGGCAAAGCCACCAGCAATATTACGGTCCGCAGCAACGTGATATATAACAACCGGCTGACCGGCATCGCCATGGGCGGTTACGATGATGAGCGCGGCTCGACGGTTAACTGCAAGATCGTGAACAACACGCTGTACAAGAACGATACGCTTGGCGGCGGAAGCGGCCAGCTATTCGTTCAGTACGATACGCAAAACAACGTGATCAAGAACAATATTTTCGTGGCCAGCTCCACGGATGTGCTGATCTACAATGAATACACCAAAAATTCCGGCAATGTTGTGGATTATAATTTATATTTCGCTCCGGCCGGCAGCTCGGAAGCCAACTGGACTTGGAAAAATAAAGAATATACGGGTTTCTCCGCTTATAAAAAGGGAGCCGGCAACGATGCCCATTCTCTGTTTGCCGATCCTAAATTCGTGAATGCCGCGAACGGCGATTTCCATCTTCAGTCTTCGTCTCCGGCAATCGATGCTGGTGACACGGACCGTGCCATCATCGGAACGCTGGATATTGACGGGAAGCCCCGAGTACAGGGAGCCTCTGTGAACATCGGCGCCTACGAATAAGCCTTATATTTAATGACAAACAGTGCGTACCGAAACTATGTGGTGCGCACTGTTTGTACGTTTTTACAATGTTCCTTGCATAGAATCAAAAAATACCGGATCATGTGTCGTGATATTCTTAAGTGAGTAGTCAGACTTTTGCTGGAACAGAAGTGTTCTCAGATTCGCCTTTTCCTCTAGA